>VSNE01000311.1 GCA_009774155.1 Lachnospiraceae bacterium | reverse complement strand
AGGTGGCGGAGGCGCTTGGCTGCAAGGGAATCCGTGTGACGAAGAAGGAGGAGGTTGCGCCGGCATTGAAGGAAGCGTTTGCGTATGGGGGACCGGTGCTTCTGGACTGTCAGATTGACTGCGACGATAAAGTATTTCCGATGGTGCCTGCAGGGGCGGCTATTGAGGAAGCATTTGATCAGGATGATCTGAAAGAAGAAAAGTCAAAAACCCCGCAGCAAGCTGACGGGGCATCAAACTTGTAGCGCAGCAGAGTTGCGGGGTATTTGACCCTCGCGGCATTCGTCAAATGGATGCTTTGCATCCGCTTGACTCATTGCTCGCAGGAATAAAAGGATATGTAAATAGGGGGAAGGCACCGGAGGGTGTCTTTCCCTGTGTATATATAAGAAAGGATAAAAATGGGCAGAGTATATAATTTTTCAGCCGGTCCGGCGGTATTACCGGAAGAGGTATTGCAGGAGATTGCAGCAGAGATGATGGATTATCACGGAACAGGAATGTCCGTTATGGAGATGAGCCATCGCTCCAGGGACTTTGACGAGATTATCCAGACTGCCGAGCAGGATTTCCGGGATCTTCTGCAGGTTCCGGATTCATATAAGGTGCTGTTTTTGCAGGGCGGCGCACATCTTCAGTTTGCAGCGGTTCCAATGAATCTGATGAAAAACAGAGCGGCGGACTATATTGTAACCGGTCAGTGGGCAAAGAGGGCTTATATGGAAGCTCAGAAATACGGGAAGGTCAATAAAATTGCTTCCAGCGAGGATAAAACCTACTCCTATATTCCGGATTGTTCGGATCTTCCGGTCAGTAAAGATGCGGATTATGTGTATATCTGTGAAAATAATACAATTTACGGAACAAAATTTAAAACTCTTCCAAATACAAAAGGGAAGGATCTGGTATCCGATGTCTCCTCATGTTTTTTATCTGAGCCGATGGATGTGTCCAGATATGCGGTTCTGTACGGCGGCGTGCAGAAAAACATCGGTCCTGCGGGCATGGTTATCGCAGTAGTCAGAGACGATCTGATCACGGACGATGTGCTCCCGGGGACTCCGGATATTATGAAATATAAAACCCAGGCGGATGCGGGGTCCTTGTACAATACACCGAACTGCTTCTGCATCTATGTATGCGGAAAGGTGTTTAAATGGCTGAAGAAACTGGGGGGCCTGGAAGGGATGAAGCAGCGCAATGAGGAAAAAGCGGCAATTCTTTATGATTTCCTGGACAGCAGCACCATGTTTAAGGGCACAGTGCGCAGGGAGGATCGTTCGCTTATGAATGTACCGTTTGTGACCGGGGATAAGGAGCTGGACGCGAAATTTGTGAAGGAGGCGGAGACTGCGGGCCTTGTGAATCTGAAGGGACACAGAAGCGTAGGCGGTATGCGTGCAAGCATCTATAATGCAATGCCGAGGGCAGGCGTGGAGGCTTTGATTACATTTATGAAGAAATTTGAAGAGGAGAACTCATAGGATTATGTATCAGTATCATTGCTTGAATCCGATTGCGGAAGTCGGACTGAAAAAATTTGACGGAAATTATGCGAAAACAGACAATATCGGGAACGCGGACGCAGTTCTGGTCCGGAGCGCCGAGATGCATGATATATCCCTGCCGGAGACACTTTGCGTGATTGGAAGAGCCGGAGCCGGAGTTAACAATATCCCTTTGGGCAAATGCTCCGAACAGGGAATTGCCGTATTCAATACGCCGGGGGCAAATGCAAACGGCGTGAAGGAGCTGGTTCTGGCAGGAATGCTTTTGGCCTCCCGCGATATTATGGGCGGACTTTACTGGGTGCGTTCCGAACGTCAGAATGAGGATCTGGAGACTCTTGCGGAGAAGCAGAAAAAGAAATTTGCAGGTCACGAGATTATGGGCAAAAGGCTGGGAGTGATCGGCCTGGGCGCTATCGGCATCCTGGTGGCAAATGCGGCGGCGGCTCTTGGAATGGAGGTTTACGGATATGATCCGTATATTTCAGTCAATGCGGCATGGAAGCTTTCCAGAGATGTAAAGCATATCACGGATGTGAATGATATTTACCGGGAGTGTGATTATATTACGATTCATGTGCCGCTGATCGAGAGCACCAAAGGAATGATTAATGCGGATGCTATTTCCCTGATGAAGCCAAGCGCAGTTGTTATGAATTTTGCAAGGGGGCCGCTGGTAGACCAAAAGGCGATGGTGGAGGCTCTCCGTACGAACCGTATTTATAAATATGTGACTGATTTCCCGACCCCGGATATTGCTTCTCTGAAAAATGCCATTGTGATTCCTCACCTGGGCGCTTCCACGGAAGAGTCTGAGGATAACTGTGCAATGATGGCGGTACAGGAGATCCGGGATTATCTGGAAAACGGAAATATTCACAACTCCGTGAATTATCCGAACTGTGATATGGGTGTCTGCAAGGATGCCATGCGCGTCTGCATTATTCACCGGAATATTCCGAATATGCTGACCAAATTTACCGCGGCCTTCGGTGATCTGGGCATCAATATTGAGCGAATGAACAATGTGACAAAGGGAGAGTACGGCTATGTTATTATGGATCTGGGAAATACTGCCGACGACGAGGCCATTCAGAAGATCCGCAGGATCGAGGGCGTTTTAAGAGTCCGGGTGGTGAAATAATGGCAGTGGTAAAAGCTTTTTATTGTATCCATCCGGCAAAAGGACTGGAGTCCCGGATAGCGGCTCTTCCTTATGATGTGTATAACCGGGCAGAGGCGAGGAAGGCTGTGCAGGGAAAGCCTCTCTCCTTTCTGAATATTGACCGTCCGGAAACGATGTTTGCCGAGGAACAGGATATGTATGCGCCGGAGGTATATGAGGCAGCAAAAAAACGTCTGCGGCAGATGATGGAGGAGGGCTCTTTTGTAAAGGAAGAAAGTCCTGCTTATTATATCTATGAGCTGACGATGAACGGACGCTCCCAGACGGGGGTGGTAGCATGTGCCTCGATTGATGATTATCAAAACCAGATTATTAAAAGGCACGAGAATACGCGGGCAGAAAAGGAAGCGGACAGAATCTGTCATGTGGATGCCTGCGGCGCGCAGACAGGACCGATTTTTCTGGCGTACCGTTCCCGGGAATCTGTCAACAGGATTGTGGCAGAGGCGAAATCCCGGGAGGCGGAGTTTGCCTTCTGCGCTGATGACGGAGTATTCCACAGAGGCTGGAAAATCTCAGATAAAAAGCAGGTCCGGGAGCTGGAGAAGGCATTTGCCGAGGTAGAGAGCGTCTATATTGCAGACGGGCATCATAGGGCTG
>VSNE01000310.1 GCA_009774155.1 Lachnospiraceae bacterium | reverse complement strand
CAGAGGAAAATAATACTATGTCTTTAAAAAACAACCTTTTTATTGCACTGAATATCATCCTGGCCGTCCTTTTTCTTCTGGCATGGCCCGTCAACATCAAACCTTTTTCATTTACAGTCGCGAACCAGAAGGACGAAAAGGTAAAATACGCAGAGATCCGGGAGGGGGAAACATTTGTTCAGGAGTTTCCCAGGAAAGGAGAATATCTGGAATCTATTGAGCTTCTGATAAAGGATATTGCGCCGGAACAAACGGGAAATATCAGAATAACTCTGTGTGATGGCCAGGGCAGTCTGCTGGCGGAACAGAAGATACCGTTAGCAGAGCTCATTAATGATACATTTAATAAAGTTTCTGTTAAAAAGAATCTGGAGGAGGATGCGGATTATTTTCTGGAGATTGCCTCGGACGGGTGTGGAGAGGATCAGTTTTCTCTTGGAATTTTTGAGAAAGAAAAAGAAAAGCAGGAAGCTGTCGTAATCTATCATTACAGAAATACAATGAACAGGATACGGACACTGATGTGGTGGCTGCTTCTGGGGATCATATGGCTGCTTCTGGTCAAGCTGTTCTTCGATTCTTCTGCGGATAAAATTAAGCAAACCCTCAGTTCCCCGGGGACTATAGCTCAGGCAGCCGTTGTTATCGGCATTATTGCATGTTTTTGTCTGGCCTCAGCCCTCTCTCCTGCTGTAAAGGCCGAGAAGTCACTGAGGACTCTCTGGCATGTTTTTCTCATATGGGGAATCTTAATATGGCTGTTACGGCTGCTGAAGAACCGTGTTGAATGGAAAAATTATATGCCGAAAACAGCTTACAGAAAATACATGCCTGTTATCTTTGTGCTTTTTATCAATGCTATCGTGCGTATTCCTATGATTGGTACGATGCAGCGGTGGGATGCGGGCGAATATTATTACCGTCTGGGGACCGCATGTGAAAACTATGATTTTACCATACAATCCATTTTTGATAATTTCAGGCTTTGTACCCATTCTAATCTGGGATTTTCCCTTATTATGGCTATCGGCGAATTCCTCAATCCCAGAGGGATAGCAGGGGTTCAGGTAATGACTCTGATACTGACTCTGCTGGCCGTATATTGCATTTATTGCCTGATAAAAGACTGGTGGCTGAGATGCGGCCCGTGGCTGGCAGCCGGTTTCACGCTCCCCATCTCCTTTACACCGATTTTTCTGGGTACGTTTGCATATGTGAATACTGACTATCAATTGGCATTGTATTTTATTTTTCTGTTGTTTGCAGAATTTAAGGGATGGCATATTCTCTCCTGGCTGGCAGCCGTACTTGTAAGTCAGTGTAAAGAAACAGGCGTGCTGATTATATTGGGGTATTATGGTTTCAGGATTTTATCTGATTTATTTCATGAAAAAGGAAACGTTATCAGAAGGCTCCTGCTTTTGTTCAGAAAAAGCTCTGTATGGATTGCGTTGATGACAGGAGCCGTATATGCGGCTACAGTTCTGAAGGTAGGCAGGCTTGCAACCTGGGTACAGAATGCCGATGCAGAAAGTTCGCTTTCCTGGTCAAATTCAGAGATCAACTGTTTTGGCTTCCGGCCGGACTATATTATCCACTGTATCAAACAGTATTTTATATTGAATTTTGCATGGCTTATAACAGGAGCCATACTTTGCTGCATTTTGATTATACTGTTAAAAAAACAGCACTGTTCAGTCCAAAAGTACACAGGCTTTATCGGTGCCATGCTTGGATTCTTTATATTTGGACTTGTGTATATTACCGGGGGCCTGAACAGATATAATGTTCCGTTTGTTATAGGCTGGAGTATAGCGGGGATGATCATATATTACTATGCTATAGGTCGCTCTGTTTCCGGCAGGGCTAATATATGTTTTATCCTTTTGCTGTCCATTGCTTTTTTCGTGCAGTCCTTTTGGAACATTGATATGATTTCCTCAGCAATTTTCAGGAAAGCAGCTATCAGTGATAAAAATTCCATACTGTTTACTTCTTATGAATATAGTAACGCGCCGTATTACGGGGACGGTCTGGTCAACAATTATCAGTATTCCTGGACAGACAGGGCCCTGGATGCATTTCTTAGGAAAATCCATTACAGCCGCGGTATGACCATATTGCTGCCAAGAGAAGAAAATGCAGGCCTGCATATCAATGGCAACGGTAATGTATATACTGCCGTATGGAATCAGGAAAAGCAAAAGAGGACAATGCGCGGAGCGGCTCCGGATGATGAGACCGTCATTCATACGCTGTCAGAGCCCTCCCTTTTTGGAAGCCTGCCTTTAAAATATAATAAAGAAATGATTTCCGCGGATGAGCTTCCCGAAAATGTATATATTCCTTTTCTGAAATATTACGATGTGGATAAGCAGAAGATTCTCTCGGAAACGGATACCTTCTATTATGCCGGCGAAAGCGGCAGCGTCAGCAGTTACGGCGGAACCATTGAATATTGCCATAGGGTAAAAAAAGATGAATATGAAGGCTGCCATATATGGGATGTAATCAATAAGGATTCCGGAAAAACATTTTTTAAAGACAGCATGGATGACACATTTGTGGCGCAGATTCTGAATCAGATTACCGTCGATGAGGATCTGGCTGAAGCTCTGGCTTACAAAAAATATAAAAAGGAATATAAAGAAGAAGTCTCCAAACGTAATGTGATTCAACGGTATGATGTCGTAAAGGCAGATATGAGAATCCGGGATCGTTCCGGAAAATATCTGGGGCTTGGTTATGTGGGGAATTATGATAATTCGGATTATACCTTTGAGCTTGGTCAGGGAAAGTATCTGGATGAGATTGAAGATGCGCTGATTGGCAAAGAGCTTGGAGGTACCGTGAAGATAACCTGCGCGATTCCGGAGGAATACCTTCCTGCGCCGGAATATCAGGGGCAGGAGCTGGATTTCTATATTACCCCCTTCGCAATCCTGAAAAAGGCAGTTATAGACCCAAATTCCATAGACCGCTTAAAAAAAGAAGCCCGCAGGGAATTAGAGAACGAACAGATTAAAGAAGCTTCAATGTCTCTGGCTTATCATATGGACTATGATTCTCTGGGCTATTCAGTACAGAGGCTGCAAAAAGAGATAACAAAAGTAGAACGATATTATAAAAAATATCTGATTAGCTCCGGTATTTCCAGGCAGAGCTTCATAACAGATTATTTGCAGACAGATGAAAAAGCCTATCAGCAGGCGCTTGAAGAAACTGCAAAGCTGTCTCTTAAGAAAAAGTATATTTGCAGAAAAATTTTAAGCTGCAAAAACAGGCAAATTTAACAAGAGGCTGGAATAAGTTATGGGGTATTATAA
>VSNE01000031.1 GCA_009774155.1 Lachnospiraceae bacterium | reverse complement strand
TTTACGGCCATCGGAGGGTGGCTCGGCTGGTTTCTCGGCGGCTGTGACGGCCTGCTGTATGCGCTTATTGCATTTGTGGCTATCGACTATATCACGGGCGTTATGTGTGCGGTCATTGACCACAGGCTGTCAAGCGAAGTCGGATTCAAAGGCATTTTCAAAAAGGTGCTGATCTTCCTGCTTGTGGGTGTCGCAAATATCCTTGATGTGCAGGTTATCGGAACAGGCTGCGTTTTAAGGACGGCGGTCATCTTCTTCTACATTTCCAATGAGGGCGTGAGCCTTCTGGAGAATGCGGCATACCTGGGACTTCCTGTCCCTGAAAAAATCAAAACAGTATTAGAGCAGCTGCACAGCCGCTCGGAAAGCGAGGACGAATAGTTATGGCTTATACAAACAGTTCTATGGTGGCTTACACCAAACTCAGCCCGAACCACTCAGGACAGAGGACGCACAGCATTGACCGCATAACGCCGCACTGTGTTGTCGGGCAGCTTTCTGCAGAGAGTATCTGCGGATGTTTTACAAGCCTGTCAAGGCAGGCAAGCTGTAATTATGGGATCGGCACGGACGGAAGAGTTTCATTGTGTGTGGAGGAGAAAAACCGCTCTTGGTGTTCTTCAAGTAATGCAAATGACCAGAGAGCCGTCACTATCGAATGTGCCAGTGATAAAACGGAACCGTATGCAATGAACAGCAGGGTTTATGATTCGCTCGTTAAACTCTGCACGGATATCTGTAAGAGGAACGGCAAAAAGAAGCTGCTGTGGTTCGGTGACAGGAATAAAACCTTAAACTATACACCAAAATCGGATGAGGTGGTGCTGACGGTCCACCGCTGGTTTGCAAACAAATCCTGTCCCGGCGGCTGGCTGTATGCAAGGCTCGGCGATCTGGCGGCAAAGGTTACGGCGGCTCTCGGTTCACCATCAGAGCCAAAGCCTGCACCTGATAAAAAGCAGTTTTACCGTGTGCGTAAAACCTGGGCAGACAGCAAATCACAGAGAGGTGCGTTCAGCGTCCTTGCCAATGCGAAAAAATGTGCCGATTCCAACAAGGGTTATTCCGTGTTTGATGAAAACGGCAAAAAGGTATATCCGGCTGATGCACCAGGCACAAATAAATCTATTGACGCCATCGCCCGTGAAGTTATCCGTGGCGATTGGGGCAATGGTGACGAACGAAAGAAAAAGCTCACTGCCGCAGGATATGATTATTCCGCCGTACAGAAAAGAGTAAATGAATTATTGAAATAAAGCATTATGCCGCAGGCACTCCCCCGTATTTGGGTTCAGTGCCTGCGGCTTTTTTTGTTGTTTCTTAGTCGAAAATGGTCGTGAATAGTGACAAGCCCGTCATTCATAAAATGACACAAAACAAATATTTTGATTTTTGGGGTATCCAAAACCGCCTCCAAATCTCCGTATAGTGAGAGGCAGTTTTTATGTTGGGAAAACACCTCATCAAAACAGCATGGAAATTTCCATAGATATGGGAGGCGTTATTTTATGACCGACGGACAGAGACAGCAGATCATACAGCTTAGAAAAGATGGGTTCGGATATGCATTGATCGCAAAGGGACTGAATATTTCAAGGGATACGGTCAGGAGCTTCTGCAGGAGGAATGGGCTGGCAGGTGAAATGCCTGGTAAAACAGTAAATCAAGATGAACAGCCAAAAGAGGGCTTCTGCCGTGAATGTGGGAATGAGCTGCGGCAGACTGAAGGAGTAAAGAAAAAAATATTCTGCTGCCGTGAATGTCGTGAGAAATGGTGGCATGAACATCCTGACCGTATAAAGCAGAGGGCTGTCTATTCTTTTGTCTGTGCCGGCTGTGGGAAGGAGTTTACTGCTTATGGCAATTCCCACCGGAAATACTGCTCCCATGAGTGCTATGTCAGAAGCCGTTTCAAAGGCGGTGAGGATAATGGATAAAAAGCAGTTCAGGGCAGAAAAAATGTACCGCATATCTCTTTCCGTGGCAAGATCCATGCTTGAAAAAGGCATCATCTCAAAGGAAGAATATTCGGAAATTGATACAATACTGCTCGAAAAATACAGACCAACTTTGGGTACATTATTAGCCGGAAAGCCCTTGACTTAATGCCCTTTCAGAGTGATGTATAGTAGCGGAAGGAGTTGATTTTATTGAAGAAGATCAGCAGGATAGAGCCTGCATTCCCCGCCCTGCCAAAGCGTAAAAAGGCGGCGGCTTATGCAAGGGTGTCGAGGGATACGGAACGGCTCATGAATTCGGTTTCCGCACAGATAAGCTATTACAGCTCCCTGATACAGGGCAACCCTGAATGGGAATATGCAGGCGTGTACGCTGACTGCGGGATAAGCGGCACGGACATATCGAAACGTGATGAATTTATCCGTATGCTCGCAGACTGTGAGGCGGGAAAGATTGACATCATTTTATGCAAGAGCATATCAAGGTTTGCAAGGAATACCGTAGACCTTCTGGAGACGGTAAGGCATTTAAAGGAACTTGGCATAGAAGTCCGTTTTGAGAAGGAACACATCAATTCGCTGTCAGAGGACGGGGAACTGATGCTTTCGCTCCTTGCTTCCTTTGCACAGGAAGAAAGCCGTTCCATCAGCGAGAATTGTAAATGGAGCATAAGGAAAAGGTTCCAGTCGGGAGAGATCGGTGTGGCAAATAAGCATCTGCTCGGATACTGGTATGATGAAGAACAGGAAAAATACATCATTATCCCCGAAGAGGCGGAAGCCGTCCGCTGGATGTTCCAGATGTACATAGACGGCATTTCCCTCCGCCGCATTGCAGAAAGCATGAACCAGGCAGGCATCCGTTCGGTGCTTGGGAATGAGTTCCAGGAAGGCTCAGTGCGGCAGTTGATCTTTAATGAGGTCTATGCGGGGGATATCAGGCGGCAGAAATGTTACATGGCAGACCCTATCACAAAAACAAAGGTAAAAAACAATGGAGAACTTCCGCAGTATTATATGGCCGACTGCCACGAAGCCATCATTGACCGTGAAACTTATGCAAAGGTCCAGGCAGAAATGCAGCGGCGGGCGGCGATGCAGAGCCCCACATATCCATTTACACGAAGAATCAAGTGCGGTGCGTGCGGAATGTTTTTTACGAGGAGGATATGTAAAGGCGATGCAAAATGGTTCTGCCGCAGCAAGAAAGAAGTGGGGATGTCCTGCAAAAGCCATAATTACCTTGAATCAGAACTGTATAAAATCTTCGCAGAAATGCTTGGTACAAATACTTTTGACAATAAGGTTTTTGAAACTTCGGTCAAGGAGGTCATATCCATGCCTGACGGCAGCCTTGAGGTAAAATTTTTTGATGGCACAACAAAGATATGGAATATGCCACCGCGTCCGCAAAAGAAACCAAAACCAAAGCCTGGAAGAAAAAGACCAAAACACATCTTTGACGGGAAGATATTCTGCGGGCAGTGCGGCAGGCGGTATGGCCGGGCAGTCAGTGAAAGCAGAGACAGGCATCTTTACTGGTACTGCAGGGCAAAAAGCAATCACGGGGTAACCTGCGACAGCGTGAACTATCCCGACAGTGAGATAAAGGAAATCTTCTGCGGCATCATGGGGCAGGAAACATTTGATGAAGGATATTTTTTGAAGACCGTGGAGCGGATGGTGGTGCAGAAAACAGGGAGCATTGATTTCCACATGAAAGACGGCACGGTTAAGACTTACGAAACATTGAAGCTCAGAAACAGCATTCACAGAACAACCTCAACAGATGAGTTTACCGGGAAAATTAAATGTGCCTCCTGCGGTAACCTATACCACAGGTACACTGCTTACGGAAAATATGTTTACTGGCGGTGCGCGGGCAAATCAAAAGTCAGGACAGAATGCTGTGGAAAAGACCTGGCCGACTTCAATATCCGTAAGGTTTCCGCTTACATCATGGGCATGGATGGATTTGACGGGGCAGAGTTTGAAAAGCAGATAAAAGGCATAACGGCGCTTGAGGACGGCAGCCTTGTATATGAATTTAAGAAAGGGGGAACAAAGCGGTGGCAAAGAACGTAGTCACGATACCCGCGACAAAGAACAGATTCACAGCAGATTCACTTGGCAGCCTGAAAAAACGCAGGGTGGCGGCATACGCCCGCGTTTCCACCGACCGCGAGGAACAGCAGAGCAGCTACGAGGCGCAGGTGGATTATTATACGAATTATATCAATGGCAGGGATGACTGGGAATTTGTATCCGTGTACGCTGATGAAGGTATAACCGGCTGTAATACAAAGAAGCGCGACGGCTTCAATAAAATGGTGGAGGACGCCCTCGCAGGTCGAATTGACCTCATCATCACCAAGAGCGTATCCCGTTTTGCAAGGAACACGGTTGACAGCCTCACCACCATCCGCAGGCTGAAAGAAAGCGGCGTGGAGTGTTACTTCGAGAAAGAAAACATCTGGACATTTGACGGCAAAGGAGAGCTGCTCCTCACTATCATGTCCTCGCTGGCACAGGAGGAGAGCCGTTCCATTTCGGAGAACTGTACATGGGGACAGAGAAAGCGTTTTGCCGACGGCAAGGTAACCGTGCCGTTCAAAAGGTTCCTCGGCTATGACAGGGGCGAGGACGGCAACCTTGTGGTAAACGAGGAACAGGCAAAGACTGTACGCAGGATTTACGGGCTTTTCCTGCAGGGGCGTTCGCCTTATGCGATAGCCAGGATACTGATGGCTGACGGGATTCCCTCACCGGGCGGCAAAAAGACATGGGCATCTGGGACGGTGAAAAGCATCCTGACAAACGAAAAATACAAAGGGGATGCGCTCTTGCAGAAAGTCTACACAGTTGATTTCCTTTCCAAAAAGAAGAAAGTCAATGAAGGAGAAGTCCCTCAGTATTATGTGGAGGGCAACCATCCGGCAATCATATCCCCGCAGGAATTTGATGCGGTACAGAAGCAGATGGCCCTCCGATGCCCAGGGAAGAACCGCCAGAGCTGCGTCAGCACTTTCTCAAGCAAGATAAAATGCGGTGACTGCGGAAGCTGGTACGGTTCTAAAGTATGGCATTCGACAAGCAAATACCGGAAGACAATATGGCAGTGCAACCATAAATTTGACGGCGGCGAGAAATGCACCACGCCCCATCTTGATGAGGAAACAATCAAGGAACTTTTTGTGAAAGCGGTCAATATCCTCCTGACCGAGAAAGATGAGATCATTGAGAACTTTAATGCCATCAAGGATACGCTCTTTGATTTGCGGCCGTTGGAAACGCAACGGTCACAGCTTCAGGAAGAACTGAATGTGGTAGCAGGACTGGTGCAGCAGTGTATCAAAGAAAATGCACGGATTGCCCTTGATCAGAAGGAGTATCAGAAACGGTATGACGGGCTGGCAAAGCGGTTAGACAGTGTGCAGGGGCGGCTGGATGAGGTAAGCCAGGCCATTACGGAAAAACAGGCACACAGAGAAAAAATAGAGTTGTTTCTTGATGGACTGCAAAAGCAGAAAGAACTGGTTACAGAATTCGATGAGGATTTATGGTACAGCTTGATTGAATATATAACAATTTTTGACAAAGTAGATATCCGTTTTACTTTTAAGGATGGAACGGAAATAACAGTGTAAGCCTTAAATCACCAATTTATAAAATCATAAGGGTATGCCTGCCAGTAAAACGATAAAAAGTGCAGTCTGGAATCGTAGCTTTCAGATCGCACTTTTCTATATATTATGCCAATTTTAAAAATTGTTCTTCGCTTTGTTTATTTTCGGTGATTAAGTTCCCCATTCCTAAAGCTTGTAAAATTTTAATATCCGAATCAAATTCTGGCAAGAAAATGAGATATCCCTCCAGCAAGGCTTTATCTTCGAAAGATGTTTCAATTACTAATGCATTATCACCATATTGTGCCATTTGAATTGCAGGAATGCTTAAAATTGCTCCAGCCATATCAACTGAAATATATGGGAGAGAAGGGCTTATAATTAAATTCGTCATTGTTGAAATGGCTGTCAGATAAGAATTAACAATAATATTTCCCACTTCTTTAATGGCGGACAAATCCATTTCATCAAAAGATTTCTCATAATTAGGTTTTTTGCCAAGCAGACGGTTAAGAAGGAAATAAGCTGCATTCTTTTTTAAGAGAAACATCAGACTGCCATCAATACCATTATGTATTTGTAAATAAATAGCTACGACCTCTTCTTCCTCTGACCCAATTATAGTGTTTAAATCCTGAATTGAAATCAGCCGGGCATCTGGCATATGCATACTTAATTTTGTGTTCAATATCACAGACATAGATGTCGTAGCACTTCCAGTACCTATGTTCCCAACCTCTTTTAATACATCAAAATATATACTGTTCACTTTATTTGTAAGATATTTCATTTTGATTCAACTCCTCCTTTTTGCATATCAGTGCCATTGGTAATTTTATGTCGTCCAAGCACTTTCTCATGTTGATTTTCTATGCCATAGTTATACTATTATCTATCGCTGTTCGGCTTCTTTAAATGTTATTTTATCTTGATACATTTACAATTTCAAGTACTGTTTAAAAGTGTATATAATATTAAAATTTATACTAAATATAAATTAGATACTAAAAGGGATAATCGATTTTTATTTTCGGTTTCCGTATCGCTTTTCCTGTATATAAATTATTGAGTTGCAGCAGCCATTAATATTGAACCCCCCTAAATTAAAAAATCAAAAAGTACGGATTAAAATCAAATTGTTAGGAGCAAAATCAAAAGGTTTGGGGGAAAATCGAATTGTATCAAAGACAGCGTTTACATAGACGATGGATATTCAGGAACCAATTTTATAAGGCCGGGCTTTCAGAGGATGATGCAGGATGTGGAAGGAGGGCGGGTTGACTGCATTCTGGTGAAGGATTTGTCCAGGTTCGGCAGGGACTATATAGAGACCGGACGGTATCTGGAACGCTATTTTCCGGAAAAGGGTATCCGGTTTATCTCGGTTGCAGATCAGATTGACAGTCTGGAGCGGGTCTATAATCTGTTCCTTCCTTTAAAAAATATATTGAATGAACAATATGCCCGGGATATTTCGGATAAAGTTCATATGACAATCAGGAGTAAACAGAGAATGGGGAAATTCATCGGCGCTTTCGCCGCCTACGGATATCAAAAGGACCCGGAAGATCGGAATCATTTGCTGGTGGATGAACAGGCGGCTGCCGTAGTCAGAGAGATTTTTCAAAAATATATGGATGGAAGCAGCATCCGGGAGATTGTGGAGGAGCTGAATCGGAAAAATATTCCCTCGCCTTCCGCGTATAAAAGGCAGAAGGGATATAAGTATCAGAACAGCAGGATTGCAGCCGAAGGACAGCCATGGACCTATTCCGGTGTCTGCCGTATTCTGCACAGTGAACTGTATACTGGGGCGATGGTGCAGGGAAAAAAGGAACAGTACATGCACCGCCGGCAGATACAGCGCAGGCCGGAAGAGTGGATTGTGGTAAAAGGGACACATGAGGCGCTGATTGAGTCGAAAGTATGGAAAATCGTACAGGAAAAATTGCGGAAAAAAGCTGGAAACAGGAAAAAGTTATAAAAATTTAATACTTTTTAGGTATAGTTTATATATAATAACGGTATTTTCATTTGCTGCCCAAAAAGAATATACTTAAAATATAGAAACAAAAGTGTCGGATTATGGAGTTTCGCCAGAAGGAGGTTATGTATGATTACATTTTTTGTCTGCCTTGCATTACTGCTGATAGGCTATGCTACATATGGCGCTTTTGTAGAAAAAGTGTTTCATCCGGATGACAGAGAGACGCCATGTACCCGTCTGGAAGACGGTATTGATTACACGCCGATTGCCCCATGGAGGGCATTTCTGATCCAGCTTCTGAATATCGCAGGACTGGGACCGATTTTTGGCGCATTGTCGGGAGCTATTTGGGGGCCGAGCGTTATGCTCTGGATTGTGTTTGGTACGATTTTTGCAGGAGCTGTGCATGATTTTCTGAGCGGCATGCTGTCTATGAGAAATGACGGTGCCAGTATTTCTGAGATTACCGGTATCTATTTAGGGCCGGCCATGAAGACGGTTATGCGTGTTTTCTCAGTAGTGCTTCTGGTTATGGTCGGCGTGGTATTTATGGTAGGGCCGGCCGGACTGATTGCTCTTCTGACTCCAGATTGGCTGAACGTGAAATTCTGGACTATCGTAATCCTGATCTATTACTTTGTTGCAACCTTACTGCCGATTGATAAGGTTATCGGTAAGCTTTATCCGATTTTTGGAATCTGCCTTATTGTTATGGCAATCGGTATCGGCGGAGCTACAGTGGTGAACCATATTACAGGAAGCGCTCCGATGCTGGAGATGACCCTGCAGAATCTGCATCCGGCAGCAAAGCCAATATGGCCGTTCATGTTTATTACAGTAGCATGCGGTGCTATTTCCGGTTTCCATGCCACACAGTCTCCGATGATTGCAAGATGTCTGACTTCTGAAAAGGACGGCCGCAGGATTTTCTACGGGGCTATGGTAGCTGAAGGTGTTATCGCTCTGATATGGGCGGCGGCAGGCTGCGCCTTCTATGAGAGAACAGGCGGTCTGATGACTGGTTTGGCTGAGATGAACGGAGGAAACTCCACAACCGTATATAATATGTCTATTGGTCTGCTGGGGCCTGTCGGCGGTGTTCTGGCGATGATTGGCGTTATCGCATGTCCGATTACGTCCGGTGATACTGCATTCCGCAGCGCGCGTTTGACAATTGCTGACTGGTTCAAGATTGATCAGAAGGATGGTAAGAAGCGTCTGCTGCTTTCCGCACCGCTTCTGATTGTTGGATACTTTATTTCACTGATTGATTATAATGTGGTATGGAGATATTTCTCCTGGTCAAACCAGACATTGGCTATGATTGCTCTGTGGGCAGGCGCTACCTATCTTGCGAAATATGTAAGTAAAAACGCGAGCTTTATGGCAGCGATTCCGGCAACCTTTATGTCAGCGGTATCCTGTACTTATATTTTGATGGCTGACGAGGGCTTTAAGCTGAGCGCGGGTATCTGCTATCCGGTGGGCATTGTATTTGCAGTTGCATTGTTTGCTTTGTTCCTGTTTAAATGTATTGTCAATGGAACGACAGAAACTGAATAGAGAAAAAGTAAGAATGATACAGCCGGAAAAAACCGTAGATCTTAATATAGGGTCTGCGGTTTTTTTTGATCTGATTTTTTATTCGGAATAAGGCCCCGCAAATTTATTTTGAGGATAAGCTTAAAGGGCAGCATAGTTTTCCGCCACCCCATGGCGGCAATGATCCGGGAAAAATCGGGGTGGATGACTCTCTGGAGAAGGAGCTGAATCTGATTATTGCCAAGAAGGTGCAGACCATTTTAAAGCAGCAGGATGTGGAGGTTCTTATGACCAGGGAATCAGATAAAGGACTTTATGAGGAACAGACTTCTAACAAAAAGGTGCAGGATATGAAAAACCGCTGCGCATTGATTAACGATACGAAGCCGGACTGTGTGGTCAGTATCCATCAGAACAGCTATCACGAGGAGTATGTAAAAGGCGCTCAGGTATTTTATTATGGAAGCTCTGAGGAGGGAAAACGCCTGGCAGAGACTCTGCAGGAAAGACTTATTTCCTATGTGGACCCGGAAAACCACCGGCAGGCAAAGGCCAACAGCAGCTACTATCTGCTGAAGAAAACCGAGGTGCCGATCGTCATTGTGGAGTGCGGATTTTTAAGCAACTGGGAGGAAGCGAAGAAGCTTCAGGAGGATAATTATCAGAATCAGATTGCCTGGGCAGTGGCCATGGGGATTCTGTCGTATCTGGGGGGAGGGGTGGAGTGAACATTTCATTTCATCCTTTTTGAAGCTTTCATTTTTTCTTATGAATACTGACAAACAGCTTAGAATGTGCAGCCTCTGTAATTAGCTGTATATTGTTTCAATTAATTACAGGGGGCGGCATATGATTTTCACTGAAACAGATGAAGCTTATATTATATTGTCAGCAGAAATTTCGATAAAATCTCCCATATTCTTTCATCCTTTACAACTGCAAATTTATGTCTGTAAGTATAATCTGTTTTTGATAAGAATACAACTTCGATTGACAAATGCATAAATATCGTGATTAAGTAGTAATAGAATTAAAAGTCTGAATGAGGCTTTCTAAGCAGCGAGAGGAAAACTATGAACAGTACCACGATTATATTCTTTCTGTGCCTTTGCATTCTGGCCATGTCCGGGATTATTCTATATCAGCAGTTTGTATTTCGGACAGGCATACAGACAAAGCTGCGGGGTATCCACGAAAAACTGAGGGAAATAGCAGATACGGACAGCGATGAACGGATTATGGTCTTTACCGAAAATAAGGAGCTGAAGGAACTGGCGGCGCAGATCAACCGCCTGCTGGAGAATCGGCTGAAGGTAAAGGCGGATTACCGACGTTCCGAAATGGCCTCCAAAAGAATGCTGTCCAACATTTCCCATGATATGAAAACGCCTATGACCGTTGTTCTGGGCTATCTGGAGATTATGCGGATAAACGGGGAAGCTACAAAGGAAATGCTGGCAAAGATAGAACAGAAGGCGCAAGGCGTTATGGAGCTGATCAACGAGTTTTTCACGTTGGCAAAAATAGAAGCGGGAGATACGGTTTTTGAGCTTTCCGGAATGGATATCTGTGAGCTTTGCCGGGAGAGTATTTTGGATTTTTATGAGATATTATCGAAGTCAGGCTTTCAGGTGGAGATCGGACTGCCTGAGCATGCGGTGTATGTCCGGGGCAACAGAGAAGCGCTGCAGCGTATTTTATTTAACCTTGTTTCCAACGTGGTCCGGTATGGCTCCGACGGAAAATATCTGGGCGTATTCTTAAGGACGGACAAAAAAATGTATACGTGGATGTGGTTGACAAGGGACAGGGAATTGAGAAATCCTTTGCGGAAAGCGTATTTGACCGTCTTTTTACGATGGAGGATTCCCGGAGCAGCAGCATACAGGGAAACGGTCTGGGGCTGACAATCGCAAAAAGTCTGGCGCTGCAGCTTGGAGGAGATATTATATTGGACAGTGTTCCCCATGTAAAGACTACCTTTACAGTCAGGCTGAAGGAAATCATATATTAAAATTCTGCGAAAGAAATTTGTAAGATTTATTCAAGAGTTTTGAAAATCACAGCCGCTATAATGGTATTAAGAAGGGAGGCAATGAGAATGCCATATATTTTGCGGACAAACCATCTTACCAAAACCATTGGCGGCAAAGAGCTTGTGAAGGATGTCAGTATTAATATCAAAAAAGGAGAGATTAACGGATTTCTAGGTCCTAACGGGGCAGGCAAAACCACCATTATGAAAATGCTCACAAATCTCTGGAAGCCCACAGACGGAACCGTCGAAATCTTTGGAGAGACGCTTACTCCGAAGTCCTATGAGGTGCTTAAGAGGATGGGGAGCATTATTGAATTTCCAACCTTTTATGACCATATGACAGGATATGAAAACTTAGAACTCCATGCCGAGTACATGGGATACTATAATCACGGGAGCATTGAGAATGCCCTTGACCTGCTGGAATTGTCAGACGCGGCAGGAAAGCCGGTAAAGAATTATTCTCTTGGGATGAAGGAGCGTCTTGGGATCGCCAGAGCGATCCTCTGCAAGCCGGAGCTGCTTATTTTGGATGAGCCCACAAACGGACTGGACCCTGCGGGCATGAAGCAGATTCGTGAACTGTTAAAAACCCTTTGCGCAGAATATGGGATTACAGTTATGGTTTCCACCCATATTCTTTCGGAAATCGAAAGCATTGCCGATACGGTAGGCGTAATCCATCATGGCAGGATGAAGAAAGAGATCGGCATGAAGCAGATAGAGCAGATGAGCCTTGCCTATATTGAATTGTCCGTACCAGATCAAAAAAAGGCTGCTTATATACTTTCCGATAAGCTGGGAATTACGAATTTTAAAATCATCGAGGATGGGCAGATCCGTATTTATGACAGCCAGTTTTCCACCCAGGAGCTGTCTAAGATACTGGCCGTGAATGATGTCCCGGTGGCCGCCCTTGGGAAAAAGGCGGAAACATTGGAAGACTATTTCCTGAAAATAACTGAGGAGGTGAAAGCGTGATGCTGAAGCTTATAAAACTGGAATGGAAGAAAAACAAGATCGGAAAATATATCAGAAACGCTGTGATTCTGGCTGCCGTGCTCTGCCTGTTTATTTTTGCGCAGGCTTATCTGGGAATCGCCAATGATCCCGACACAGGCGTGCCGGACGCGGCTCCCGGACATGGGACCATATCCGCTCCTGTTGAATTGTTCACGAGTATGTCATTTCTGGTCTTTACCGCAGTAATGCTCTCATCATTTATTGTCAGCGCATACAAAAACAAGACCATGAACCTGATGTTTTTCTATCCCATCAGGCGGCAGAAGATCCTTGTGTCTCAGATGCTTGCAGTCTGGCTCTTTAATTTTACGGCGCTGGTTTTGACAAAACTGTTGATTTATAGCTGTATTCTGGCGGGCTCCCTCTTTATGGCATCATCATTTCCCATTGACTTTGACATGGGCAGCGCAGGATTTTATATACAGTTGATTGTAAAGTCTGCCGTCATTGTCACCATGGGCTTCATTGCCCTGTTTATCGGTATGGCAATGAAATCCTCAAAGGCAGCGATTATTTCTTCGTTTTTGCTGATTCTTTTAACACAGGCAAATATCGGCGACTTTACTATGGCAGACAATACGGTTTTTCCTGTGATCCTGACATTGCTTTCGCTGGCGCTTGCTTTCTTCTCCATTTGCAGAGCAGAAACAAACGATCTGATGTAGGAGGGGCGATATAAATATGAAGAGGCTTTTATCAATCCTGTGTGCGGCGGCTGTTCGCTTTCTTTATGCTTCAAGCTGTTTTTTCTTATATTTTAACGGAGAGATTCCATAATACTTCCGAAAGGCTTCACAATAGTAGCTGGCTCCGCCGAAACCATATTCATATGCGATATCCGTAATGCGGGAGTCCGATTCCAGTAAAGCAGCAAGACTTTTTCTTAAACGGAGCTTTGTTATATATGAAATCGGCGTATCACGAAGGTATTTTTTAAATAACATAGAACATCGGCTTTTACAGCAGGCACCGGCGGATGAAATATCTTCCAGCGTAATATGCTCCGTAAAATGTTCTTCCACATAGGTAATCATATTTTTAAGAGAAATAATTTCAGAGGATTCCCTTTTCATAGCTCGCTGCGCGGGAGGAAGGTGTTTGTATAATATTTTCATAATAGAGCAGAAGGCTTTTATCAGTTCAAAATATGACTGTTCATCTGCAGGAGCGCTGTCATCTCCCTTCCCAAACGTATCATATAGCTTATCTATTTTTTCTAAAATAGCGGCCTGCCAGCTGTCATGAGCAAGATACAGATAAGGGAAGGAAGCATTCTCTGTAATATGTTCGATATAATTGTGATAAAACCATTCATTTCCCTGTAATAATTCCGGAGACAATACAGCGCAAATAAATTCGCATTCATTATGGTCCGCAGAGAAGCCATGATGTATCTGCCTGCTGTTTACCATAATGCCGTTGTTTTCAGACAGTTCAATTAATTCTCCATTTATGTTATACGTCATGTTCCCTTTCTTAACTAAAATAAATTCTAAATCTGCATGCCAATGACTGATTGCAGAATAGTCCGGATAGCATGATAAAATTCCGTACCCGACATAGGCGGGAAACAGCGGATTGTTATAGGCGACGGTTTCGGAAGAGTCCAGATTAATGGCAGAACAGTATTTTGTATGTTTATTCATATTCCTGTTTCCTCCAGAAAAGAATATTGTTATAAAATTATACATGATTTTGAAAGAAATTAAAATGGAAATCTGATATTGTTATAGCAAAGATGGAGATGTGGAGGATTGTTATGAAGGATGGCAATACTTTGGGAAAGGAAATCACCAGACTGACGCTGCCTATGGCATTTCAACAGTTTATGCTTGCGCTTGTGGGGGCAAGCGATGCCGTCATGCTGGGGCGGCTGGACCAAAACGCCATGTCTGCCGTATCACTGGCCACACAGGTCACTTTTGTGTTTAATCTGTTCATGACAGCATTTATCATAGGGGAGAATATGTTTACGGCTCAATATTATGGGAAAAGAGATAATGCCAATATTTCAAAAATATTCTGCCTTGTTCTTCGTATCTCCTGTATTGTTGCAGCCCTGTTCTGGATAGGAACCTTTGTTTTTCCGCGGAATATTATGCGGTTCCTTACAAATGAGAGTGAATTGATTGTATTGGGAAGTGAATATCTTAAAATCATTGGAATCTTCTATTTTCTCTCCGCAATAGCGCAGGTATGTATGACCATTATGAAGAACTGCGATGCCGTAAATATGAGTATGGTAATCAGCAGTGCAACTGTCATTATCAATATCCTGCTTAATGCCGTATTTATTTTTGGATTGCTTGGGATGCCTGCCATGGGGGTTCGGGGAGCCGCGTGGGCAACTGTGACAGCGACTGCTGCTCAAATGATTTGGAGCATTATTTATATAACGGCAAGGATGAAGCATTTAAAAATCCGCCTGTCTGATCAAAGCTATGATTTGACAAAACGATTCTGGGATAAAACAGCGCCGGTTCTTTTAAATGAACTGGTATGGGGCGGCGGTTTTACCATGTACTCTGTTATCATGGGGCATATGGGTACGGACGCAGTGGCAG
>VSNE01000309.1 GCA_009774155.1 Lachnospiraceae bacterium | reverse complement strand
GTAAAATGCATCATAGATTAGAATCGAAAGAGGTAAGAGATGAGTAAACCGATTGTTGCCATTGTCGGACGTCCGAATGTGGGAAAATCTACGTTGTTCAACGCTCTGGCAGGGGAAAATATTTCCATTGTAAAGGATACGCCGGGCGTGACAAGAGACAGAATTTATGCGGATGTCACATGGCTGGACCATATTTTCACATTGATTGACACCGGCGGCATTGAGCCGGACAGCAAGGATATTATTCTCTCTCAGATGAGGGAGCAGGCACAGACAGCCATTGATACGGCGGACGTTATTATTTTTCTTACAGATGTGCGCCAGGGACTTCAGGATGCGGATTCCAAGGTGGCGGATATGCTCAGACGTTCCGGGAAGCCGGTGATCCTGGTTGTAAACAAGGTGGACAGCTTTCAGAAATATATGGCGGATGTTTATGAATTTTATAATCTGGGAATCGGTGATCCGGTTGCAGTCTCCGCCGCTTCCAGGCTGGGAATCGGTGACATGCTGGATGCCGTGGCTGAATATTTTCCGGCGCATGACGGGGAAGAGGAGGAGGACGGCCGTCCGAAGATTGCGATTGTGGGAAAGCCCAATGTGGGCAAATCCTCTATCATTAATAAGCTGACAGGGGAGAACCGGGTGATCGTATCCCATATTGCGGGAACAACCAGAGACGCCATTGATACGGATATCCGATGGAATAAAAAGGAGTATGTGTTTATTGATACGGCCGGGCTCCGCCGTAAAAATAAGATTAAAGAGGAGCTGGAGCGTTACAGTATCATCCGTACGGTGACGGCCGTGGAACGGGCGGATGTGGTTGTTGTTGTGATTGACGCAACCGAGGGCGTAACCGAGCAGGACGCAAAGATTGCCGGTATTGCCCATGACCGGGGAAAAGGAATTATTGTGGCAGTGAATAAGTGGGATGCCATTGAGAAGAACGACAAGACGATTTATGAATTTTCCCGTAAAATAAGAGAGGTGCTTTCCTTTATGCCCTATGCGGAGATTTTGTTTATCTCCGCCCGGACCGGACAGCGTCTTACAAGGCTTTTTGAGACCATTGACGTAGTCATTGAGAATCAGACGCTGCGCATCCAGACCGGCGTGCTCAATGAAATCGTGACAGAAGCTGCCGCCATGCAGCAGCCTCCGTCTGACCGGGGCCGCAGGCTGAAGATTTTTTATGTGACTCAGGTTTCCGTAAAGCCGCCGACCTTTGTCATATTTGTCAATGATAAGGAACTGATGCATTTTTCCTATACCAGATATCTGGAGAATAAAATTCGGGATGCCTTCGGCTTTAAAGGAACATCTTTGAAATTTATTATACGGGAGAGAAAGGGACAGGAATAGCATGGAACGAATCATTTGTCTTGGAATCGGGTATTTGTTTGGAATATTCCAGACAGCCTATATTTATGGAAGAATAAAGGGAATTGATATCCGGGAGCATGGAAGCGGCAATGCCGGAACAACAAATGCGCTCCGGGTGCTTGGCAAAAAAGCGGGGCTGATCGTATTTTTGGGGGATGTGGCCAAGACGGTGCTGGCAGTGCTTCTGGTCCGGCTGCTGTTTGGCCGGAGGTATGGGGATATGCTTCCTCTGCTGGGAATGTATGCGGCGGCAGGAGCCATTCTGGGACATAATTTTCCGGTACAGCTCGGATTTAAAGGCGGGAAAGGAATTGCCTGTACAGCCGGCCTGGTAGTAACTCTGGGGCCGATTGTAACGGTGCTGGAGGCGTCGACCTTTTTGCTGTCTGTATTCTTGACCCGTTATGTGTCCGTCGGTTCCATTCTTGTGGTAATTGAACTGGTGATCAACCTTGTGGTGCTTGGACAGGCAGGATATTACGGAATGAGTCAGGCGCATCTGAACGAGTTTTATATTATCTGCGCCGCATTGTCCGGTATGGCTGTATACCGTCACAAGGCAAATATCAGGCGTCTGATAAATGGAACCGAAAGTAAAATTTTTCAGAAAAATCAAGATTAAGAGGAAAGGCGGATGATTATGGCGAAGGTCGGTGTAATCGGTGCAGGAAGCTGGGGAACAGCGCTTTCAAAGCTGCTTAGTACAAATGGACATGAGGTAACGCTTTGGTCCTTCAAAGAGGAGGAGGTCCGGTTGCTCAGAAGGAAACGGGAGAACAGTTCCAAGCTTCCGGGCGTAAGGCTTCCGGAAAATATTGAGTTTACGGCAGATCTGGAAGCCTGTATCAAAGGAAAGGAACTGATGGTATTAGCGGTTCCGTCCTCCGTTATGAGAAGCACAGCCCGCAAAACGGCGCCGTATGCGGAACCGGGCCAGATATGGGTCAACGTGTCAAAGGGAATTGAGGAGAGCACTCTGATGATTCTCACAGATATTATTGAGCAGGAGATTCCGGGAGCCAATGCGGCGGTTCTTTCCGGGCCCAGTCATGCGGAGGAGGTAGGCCGGGGAATTCCGACGCCCGTGGTTGCCGGAGCGAAGGACAGAAAAACGGCGGAGTTTATTCAGAATATTTTTATGAATCAGGTATTCCGCGTCTATACCAGTCCGGATATGCTGGGAATTGAGCTGGGAGGCGCTCTGAAAAATGTCATTGCTCTGGCAGCAGGCGCGGCAGACGGGCTTGGCTGCGGGGACAACACGAAGGCGGCCCTGATTACGAGAGGTATTGCGGAGATGAGCCGTCTCGGCGTGGCTATGGGCGGACATATAGAGACCTTTAACGGTCTGACCGGTATTGGAGACCTGATTGTGACCTGCGCTTCTGTACACAGCCGCAACCGCAGGGCAGGGTTTTTGCTCGGACAGGGGAAAACGATGCAGGAGGCCATGGATGAAGTCAAAATGGTGGTGGAGGGCGTATATTCTGCAAGGGCGGCTATGACGCTGGCGGAAAAGTATGAGGTCAGCATGCCGATTGTAGAGGAAGTAAACGCCGTTCTGTTTCAGAATAAGCCGGCAAGGGATGCGCTGGCGGATTTGATGATCCGCAACAAGAAGATTGAGAATCCGGAGCTTCCATGGTAAAGCAGGGGAGAACCCTTCAGAGACAGACATACAGATACAGAACGGAGACAGATATATGACAAGAGAAGAATTTCGATTATTGCCGGAACAGGGTCCGGTGCTGTTAGACGGCGGAACAGGGTCCTGCCTTCGGAGTATGGGAATGCCTGCAGGCGTATGTACGGAGCAGTGGGTTTTTGAGCATCCGGAAGTAATTGCGAAGCTGAAGCAGGATTATGCAGAGGCAGGCTCGCAGATTATCTATGCTCCGACCTTTGGAGCAAACCGGGTATCCCTGGAAAATATGGGGCTGGC
>VSNE01000308.1 GCA_009774155.1 Lachnospiraceae bacterium | reverse complement strand
ATAATGCAAATAAATTTTAAACTAAGGAGGTATATTTCTTATGGAGGAAATGAAAAAACGGAATTTGGAGTTGATTAGCTGCCGAATTCGGAAAACAGCCCTGGAGACTGTTCAGGCAGCAGGCTCCGGGCATATTGGGGGCTCCTTTTCCATTGCGGAGATACTTTCCGTGCTTTATTTTGACAGGATGAATGTAGATCCGGAAAAACCGGATAAGGCCGACAGAGATCGCTTTGTGATCTCCAAAGGGCACTGCTCGCCGTCTGTATACAGCGCTCTTGCGCTGAAGGGATTTTTCCCTGTAGAGCATTTGAAAACCTTCCGCAGGCTCACGAGCGATTTGTCCGGGCATGTGGAGATGCATGTGCCGGGTGTGGACATGTCCACCGGTTCTTTGGGACAGGGGCTTTCCATTGCCCTTGGAATGGCATTGTACGGAACGTGCAGAAAATATGGAAATTATGTATATTGTGTCATGGGAGACGGGGAGATTCAGGAGGGACAGGTATGGGAGGCCGCCATGGCTGCCGGCTTCTACCATGCAGATAATCTTGTTGCGGTGGTAGATAATAATAAGCTTCAGTTGGACGGGCCTCTGGAAGAGGTCATGTCCCCGTATCCAATCGGTGATAAATTCAAAGCCTTTGGATGGAATGTGCTTGAGGTGGACGGCCATGATGTGGAGCAGCTCTCGGATGCGCTGAAACTGGCGGCGGACGTAAAAGGAAAGCCTACGGTAATTGTTGCCGACACGGTAAAGGGGAAGGGAGTATCGGTGTTTGAAAATCAGGTTCGTTTCCATGGAGGACATCCGACCAGGGAGGAATTTGAGATCGCTTACCTTGAGTTAAATCATAAAATTGCAGAATTGGAGGGATAGTTATGGGAGAGAAGATTTCTACAAGAGTTGCCTATGGCCGTGCATTGGAGGAGTTCGGTTCCGATGAAAATATTTATGTGTTTGATTCTGATCTGAAAAGCTGTACAATGACTGCCTATTTTGCGGACAAATATCCGGAACGATTTTTTAATATGGGAATCGCGGAGGCGAATATGGTGGATACCGCGGCCGGAATGGCAGCCTGCGGGGCCGTGGTGCTGGTACATACATTTGCGGTGTTTGCCGCGGGGAGGGTCTATGACCAGGTCCGCAACAGCGTCGCTTATCCGGGATTGAATGTCAAGATCGTCGGGAGCCATGCGGGGCTTACCGTAGGCGAGGACGGCGCTACCCACCAGTGCATTGAGGACATAAGTCTTATGCGCACCATACCGGGAATGACAGTAGTCGTTCCGTGCGACGGCAGCGAGACGCGTCTGGCAACAAAGGCAATTCTGGAGTATACCGGCCCCTGCTATTTAAGAACCGGACGCTGTGCGCTGGATACTGTGACCGATCAGTTTGAAAATTATCATTTTGAACTTGGGAAAGGGGTTCGGCTGGCCGACGGCAGGGATGTGACAATTATTGCATGCGGGCTGATGGTTCAGGAGTCTTTAAAGGCAGCCGAATTGCTGGAGGCGGAAGGAATTTCTGCCCGTGTCATCGATATGCATACCATCAAGCCCATTGACAGGGAATTAATTCTGAAAGCTGCGGACGAGACGGGAGCCATTGTGACTGCGGAGGAGCATAATATCATCGGCGGGCTTGGAGGGGCCGTTGCCGAAGTGCTGAGCTCTGAAAGACCGATTCCGCTGGAGCGGGTGGGGGTCAACGACTGCTTCGGGCATTCCGGGCATCCGGAGGAGCTTTTAAAGCATTACGGACTTGCCCCGGAAGATGTGGCGGCAGCCGCTAAGAAAGCGATCGCAAGAAAATAAAGAGAGAATCAACCATAAGGGGCTGCCGTAAACAGCCCCTTATTCTGTATTGGAGCCGCCGACGGCTTCCTTGATATAATCAATCAGTGTATTTTCCTGAAACCTCTGCTCCAGAACGAGATAATAGCCGCCGAGCAGTATTGTGTCATCCTTAGAATCAGAGAAGCGCACAGAAATGCTTTCCAGAATATAAGGATGGACAAATTCCTTCAGCGTCTGCTTTACCTTTTCCAGGAAGGGCGGGTAGTCCGGGTAATCCTCATCCAGAATGATGCAGTCCGGGTTGATCAGGTAGATAATATTTGCAATGCCGTAGCCGAGCATCCAGGCCAGCTTTTCCATGGCATAGGTGGCGAGAGGCTCTCTTTCCTTATAGGCAGTTACAATATCCTGGTAGGTGCTGAACTCATTCAGACTGCTTTCCGGAAATTCAAAAAGCCGTTCCAGCATGTAGCGTACCGCGCTTTCCGTACCGGAATAATATTCGTAGATGCCGCAATTGTTTCCCGAGGTTCTGCAGGCATTAAAATTAATGCCCATATGTCCGATTTCTCCTGCGGTTCCGATTTGGCCGCGGACCATTTTTCCCTCGATAACGATACCGGCCCCGACACCGAGCCCGATCGACCTTAGTGTAACAAGACTGGTAATGGGGCTGGACTGTATTTTTTCTCTGTTTTTCCATTCTGCATAGGCGGCCAGCCTGGCATCGTGCTCGGACAGAACAGGAATGCCCAGAGCCTTTTCCAGCATACGGGGAATATTGATGGAGCTTAACTGCTTGAAGCCGGTTACAAGAGCGATATCATGCTCTTTGCGGATGTAAGGACCGGGCATGCCCACACAGATTCCCAGAATATTTTTTTTAGGTATTGGAGAAAGGAGAGCCTTGATGTCGTTCAGCAGCTGTTCATAGATGAGATATACGTTGTCATGAACAGAAATTTTCTTTTTGAACTGTGTCCGCGCCGCGCCGTCCAGTGTATACAGGCAGATGCGGTAATCCTTTCTGTTGATTCCCACAGAAAGCGTATACATGTTTGACGCCTGAAAGCGCAGCAATTCGCCGCGCTTCACATTTGAACCGTTGCTGTTGGAGGTGATAATCCCGATTTCCAGAAATTCATTGATAATGTTTGTGATGGTAGCCTTGTGGAGACCGGTTTTCAGAGAGAGCTTCTGCCTTGTGATGCTGCCGTTTTCCATGAGAATTTTCAAGACAAGGCAGCGGTTCGCTTTCTGCATTTCGTTGCTGTTGATTCCAAGTTTCATTTTTTATTACCATACCCCGTTTTTTCGTTAAATCTTATAAAAATCCTGCCTTAAACAAATGATTTTGTCAAGCTTTTGATAAAAAATATCTCAGGGAAACAGGATGCCGGAAAAAACATGGGAGGTATTCTGCCTAATAAAACTGAAGTAAAATGAAAGGAGAAATAAATCAAAATGAAGTGAAAAATCGTGAAAATGTAGAAAAACAGCGGAGGGATAGGGTGAAATGCATGAAAAATTGGGAATTTTATACAAAAATCAATACAATATTTACTC
>VSNE01000307.1 GCA_009774155.1 Lachnospiraceae bacterium | reverse complement strand
ATTTCATTTTTCATACAATTCAGAGTACGGAAAGCGTAGATAAAACAGACCCCGCAGAGCACGGTGGAGGCAATGTATCCTGCATAGGTACCGGCTATCGCACGCAGTCCATGGCTCTCGGAGAGCATAATCACAAACAGGTTGGCAGACATATGCGCTGCAATGGGAATCAGGATCGTGCCAAACCGCTCCTTCAGCCAGGCAAAGAACATACCCAGAAGAAACGCATATACCCCCTGTACTATATTTCCATGAGAAATTCCGAAGATCAGCGCGCTCCAGAAAATCGCCGCCCCGGCCTGCATCATATCTCTCAGTCTCTGATAGAGCAGGCCCCTCATCAGCAGCTCCTCCACGGCCGCCGCTCCGAATCCCGCCCCTAAAAACTCCATCCAGATACTGCCCGCATACAGCGCTTCACTTGTCTCCTCATAGCCCGCAGACCATTCTACCAAAGGAGTCAGTGCAATCAGGTTGTTGCAGAGCAGCGCCAGCGCGGCGCTCCCTAAAATTCCCCACAAGAGCGCCCTGAGATTCACGACAAGCTGAAGCCCCTTCTCAGGAAGCTGTCCTCTCTTCTGCAGATCCCGGTAATACATCCACCCAAAAATCGGAATACATACAACCGCAGTGATCAAAACCATCTCCATCGTCTGAATCAGAAACTCCTGAAACACATATTCCAGAATACCATCCTCTCCGATGGAGGACTCCATTACCGCAAATCCCGCCTGCAGCAGAATTTTCTGCATCATAACGGCAGAAACCCCGATGGACAGAAGGTAGTACAGGATCAGGGGATTTACGGCATGCCAAAGATTTCCGACTGAAATCTTATTTTTATTCTTCATTTTACATTCTCTCCGGCGCTTCAAAGCCCAGCATATCTATACAGGTTTCCAGCGCCTTTCTGGTCAGCAGCAGAAGCTGAATCCGGCTGTCCTGCAGCCCTTCGTCCTCCGCTCCTAGTATCTTTGTCTCATGGTAAAATTTATTGAACGCATTGGCAAGGTCATAAATATAGGCGCAGACCTTGTGCGGCGCCGCCTCCTCAAATGCATTTTCCATCACCGCATTGAATTTAACCAGCTCCAGCATCAGCGCCTTTTCGCTTTCACTCCTGTACGGGCCGATCTCTGCGTCCGGAGGAAGCTTTTTCCCCGTCTCTTCGTATTTCTTCAGAATAGATTTAATCCGGACGATCGTATACAGAATATACGGGCCGGTATTTCCTTCCGAGGAGGTAAAGCGATCCGCGTCAAACACATAGTCCTTGGAGGCCTGGTTCGACAAATCCCCGTACTTCAATGCCGCCAGTCCCACCAGCTCAGCGATCTCCTCTGCCTGCGCCCCGTCCATAGGACGGCTCTCCTGAATCTTCTCCAGCATCCTTTCATTGATGCTCCGAATCAGATACTCCAGGCGCATAATGCCGCCCTCACGGGTCTTAAACGGCTTGCCGTCCTTTCCGTTCATAGTACCGAATCCTAAAAACCTAAGCTTTGTATTCTCATCCACCAAGCCGCATTTTCTTGCGCAGCGGAATACCTGGATAAAATGCAGCTCCTGGCGCTTATCCACCACATAAATGATCTCGTCCGGATGATAGAGCTTCATACGCTCCACAATTGTCGCCAGATCTGTGGTTGTATAAAGAGAGGCCCCATCGGATTTTAAAAGCATACACGGAGGAATCTCCTTTGAGTCCGTCTCCTCGCTTACATCCACCACAAGCGCGCCTTCGCTCATATGCGCATAGCCCTTTTCTTCCATCTCCTTTACCATATCCGGGATGTAAGGCTGGACATCGGACTCTCCCTTCCATAAATCAAACTCCACGTTCAGGTTCACGTAGTTTCTCTTCAGATCCGTTACGGACACATTCAGAATATGCCCAAGCAGCGCCTGATATCCTTTGCGGCCGTGCTGCAGCTCATAGGTGGCCTGCATGGCTGCTTCCTTATAAGCCGTATCCTCTTTGCTTCTGGCGCTGGCCGTGGGATAGATTTCCTCCAGCTCAGCGATTGTAAAGGGAGCCTCCTTTGGATATTCTCCGGTATAGCCTTCGTCAAAATAAGCAAGCTTTGGCTTTCTTTCCTTAAGCTCGGTAATAATCAGTCCCATCTGCAGGCCCCAGTCCCCCAGATGTACGTCTCCGATCACCTTATGGCCCGCAAACCGGCTGATCCGTTTTACGCTTTCACCGATAATGGCAGAGCGAAGGTGTCCCACATGCAGGGGCTTGGCCACATTCGGCCCTCCATAGTCAATGATAATCGTCCTTGGATGCTCTGCCTTCTCAAAGCCCAGACGCTCATCTTTATGCATATCGTTTAAGTAAGCGCTTAAGAAGCCTGCGCTGACTTTTATATTGATAAAGCCCGGTTTTACTGCCTGTACATCCTCAAAAAGCTTTGAGCCTCCCAGCTCCTTCGCAACCGCGTCTGCAATCATAATCGGCGCCTTATGGTATTCCTTGGCCGCCGCCATAGCGCCGTTGCACTGGTATTCACATAAATCCGGACGGTTGGACAGGGTGACGCGCGCATACTTCGCATCATAGCCGGCTGCCGCAAAGGCCTTCACTGTTTCCTCAGTGATTAAGTCCAGTATTTTTTTCATCTGTTGCTTTTCCTCCTTTATAGTATCTGTTTTTTCAATTATTACAGCTATCAATATTTCAGACTGCCCTGGGCAGATCCCACTTATAATGGTATGCCAGCATCCGCACCGCAATCACCGCCGAGGCCCCTGCAAACATGGCATATTCCTTCTCCATGCACAAAAGCAGGTAGGCATAGCAGGCCGCCCCCAGAAGGGACGCGCATGCGTAAATATGTTTACGGAGGATCGCCGGCGTCAGCCCTGCCAGCAGATCTCTCAGCATCCCCCCGCCGACTCCGGTCAGCATTCCCAAAAATACGGAAAACATATGGTATTCCCCATAGCCTGCGCAAATGGCCGCGTTCACGCCGAGCACGGTAAACAATCCCAGTCCGACTGCATCCGTAAAATTCAGAATCCACTGGAACAATCCGTCCGGAAGGTACGGAATAATATGCTGATTCCAGTGAACCGCCAGAAACGTATAAAAGGATGTAATCAGACTGACAGGAATAAATATAGGACTGGTGAACATGGACGGCGGCACGATCCCAAGCGTCAAATCTCTCATAAAGCCTCCTCCCAGGGCGGTCACAAGCCCCAGGAACAGAACTCCGAAAGCGTCCATCTTCCGTTCAATCGCCAGCATGGCGCCGGAGACTGCAAAGGCGATGGTTCCCAACACTTCAATAATAAGCTGTATATTCATGGCAATTCTCTTAGGTAAATATTTATGAAAACTTAGTCTAGAATTTTAAATATACAGGGCTTTGTCAAGATTC
>VSNE01000306.1 GCA_009774155.1 Lachnospiraceae bacterium | reverse complement strand
GCAGAATATATTTTACATGAATTTTTCAGAAATAGCAATATCTCATAAATTTTCTTGCATTTTTTTAAAGAATAGGATATAATAACGAGAGTTGGCGGGGTATGGCTCAGTTTGGCTAGAGCGCACGGCTGGGGGCCGTGAGGTCGCAGGTTCAAATCCTGTTACCCCGATGATGAAGGGGCTGCCGGGCGGCTCCGACGAGGGGGTCTGCAGAAGCAGGCTCTCTTTTTCTGTAATCTAAAATAAAAGAGGAGCAAAAAGATGAAAAAAATACCATTCGTTACAAAAGCACAGGTTGAAGAAATTGTGAAAACCTATCCGACTCCTTTTCATATTTATGATGAAAAAGGAATTCGTGAAAATGCAAAAGCGCTTTATGAAGCATTTTCGTGGAATAAGGGATATCAGGAATATTTTGCAGTGAAAGCCACTCCGAATCCGTTTTTGATGCAGATCCTGAAGGAGTACGGCTGCGGAAGCGACTGCTCCTCTCTGGCAGAGCTTAAGCTGTCGGAAGCAGCGGGAATTACCGGGCACGATATTATGTTTTCTTCCAATGATACGCCGCCGGAGGAGTTCGCATACTGCGAGAAGCTCGGCGGAATCATCAATCTGGATGATATTACGCATATTGAAGCAGTGGAGAAGTCGGTAGGCTATCTTCCGGAGACTATGAGCTGTCGTTACAATCCGGGCGGATATTTTAAAATGAGCAACGGTATTATGGACAACCCCGGAGACTCCAAATACGGCATGACCGAGAAACAGATTGTGGAAGCTTATAAGATAATGAAGGAAAAGGGCGTAAAGAATTTCGGCATTCACGCGTTTCTGGCCAGCAACACGGTGACGAACGAATATTATCCGATGCTGGCAAAGGTGCTGTTTGAGCTGGCTGTAAAGCTGAAGAATGAGACCGGAGCGCATATTACCTTTATTAACCTGTCAGGCGGAATCGGCATTCCCTACAGTCCGGATCAGGAGCCGAACGATATCAAAGTGATTGGCGAGGGAGTGCGCAGAGTATATGAGGAGGTTCTGGTTCCGGCCGGTATGGGCGATGTGGCGCTTTACACAGAGCTTGGGCGTTATATGACAGGACCTTACGGCGCGCTGATTACTCAGGCGATCCATGAAAAACATATTCATAAGGAGTATATCGGAACCGATGCCTGTGCGGCGAACCTGATGAGACCGGCCGTTTACGGCGCTTATCATCATATTACAGTACTGGGTAAGGAGAATGAACCCTGTGACTGTTTGTATGATATAACAGGTTCCTTGTGCGAGAACTGTGATAAGTTTGCGATTGACCGTAAGCTTCCTCAGATTGCCAAAGGAGACTATCTGTTTATTCACGACACAGGGGCTCATGGGCATTCCATGGGATACAATTACAACGGAAAACTTCGTTCTGCGGAGCTTTTGTTAAAAGAGGACGGCTCTGTCCGGCTAATTCGGCGGGCGGAGACATTGAATGATTATTTTGCAACCTTTGACTGCTTTGAGATTGGAAAAAAATTAATTAAATCATAATTTTGCTTGCACTATGTGGGAACCGCTGTTTCGTTATGAGAGTTGAATGCGCAGGAGTGGCGGAATGGCAGACGCATCAGACTCAAAATCTGACGAGGGTGACTTCGTGTGGGTTCAAGTCCCATCTCCTGCATAGGCTTAGATAAAGGCTTTTTTGAGAAGAGGATGCCGCAAAATCACCAAACGAGTGGTTGGCGGCGTCTTTTTTATTTGTAAAAAAATGAAGCATCCATTTGGCGGATGCCGCGAGGGTCAGATATCCCCGCAGCTCTGCTGCGTTGCAGGTCTGGCACCCCGTCAGCTTGCTGCGGGGTTTTTGCCTGGCATCAAGTAAAGGTGTCCGGAGGTATAATTAAGATGACAGATATAAGATACGGGGAAAGTCAGGTATCAGACATGCTTTCAACTCTTTCGTTCTGGGAGCATCTGGAGGATGTTCAAAAAGAATATACAGCGGATCATGCAGTGATTCGGTATTATGAAAAAGGCAGTATGATTTACAGCGGCGGAAGCATATGCCTTGGCATGGCCTGCGTACTGGAGGGCAGTATACGGGTATATCTGCTCTCCGAAGAAGGGCGGGAGATTACTTTATTCCGTCTGGAGCAGGGCGATCCCTGCGTGCTGTCCGCTGCCTGTGTAATCAGCCAGATCACCTTTGATACACATATGGAGGCAGAGCAGGACTGCGCTCTGCTGGTGATTCCTGCAGCAGTGTTCCGGCAGCTTACAGAAGAAAATATTTATGTGAAATGCTTTATGTATGAACTGATGACAGAGCGTTTCTCCAGTGTGATGTGGATTATGCAGCAGATCCTTTTTGCGGGGCTGGACCGGCGCCTTGCCGGCTTTCTGGTTCGGGAATACGACAGAATCGGAAATCCCAGGCTTCGGATAACCCAGGAACAGATTGCGCAGCAGATCAATTCTGCCCGTGAGGTTGTGGCAAGAATGCTCCGGCGTTTTATGTCAGAGGGTCTGGTGGAAATGAGCCGGGGAGTCATCATACTTCGTGATGTGGAAAGGTTAAGGCAGATATAAAGCGGATAAAGGGCATCCGGTATTTTTTTATATAATGAGACCTGGTCACAGTCAGCGCCGGATGCTTTTGGTAAGATAAGATTATGATACAGCAGACAGGATCTATGTAAGGAGGCAGAGTCAGATGAAGATCACATTAAATCCTGACGCGGAGGTCGTCAGGATGGTAAAGGAGGGTCTGCGCAGGACGGGCGGTTACTGCCCCTGCCGGACAGAAAAAAAGGATGAATACAAATGCATGTGCCGGGAATTCCGGGAGCAGATTGAAGATCCGGACTTCGAGGGTTATTGCCACTGCATGCTTTACTACAAATCACAGGAGGAAAAATAATAATGGCTGAACTGAAAATTACAAAAAACAACTTTGAAGCGGAGGTTCTCCGCTCCGGTCTGCCCGTACTGCTGGACTTCTGGGCAGTCTGGTGTCCGCCCTGTAAGATGCTCTCCCCTGTTATACAGGAGATCGCGGATGAATACGAAGGCAGGGCAAAGGTCGGTAAGATCAATGTCGATGAAGAGCCGGAGCTGGCCGCCATGTTCCGGGTCGAAAATATTCCTACCGTGGTCGTCATGAGAGACGGAAAGATGGCGGAGTCCGCTGTGGGATACAGGCCGAAGGAGCAAATTACGGCCATGCTGGAAAGGGCATGACGATGGAAGGCAGAATACTGAAAACAGAATGCCCTGAATCGGGGAAGCTGCGGCTGATATGAGCCGTGGCTTCCCCGATTTTAATGCTATAATCCATTGTATAGTTATAGGATTTGTTCGGAAAATTAAAAATAGGATATAGCATAAAGGATTCATTTTGTTAAGAC
>VSNE01000305.1 GCA_009774155.1 Lachnospiraceae bacterium | reverse complement strand
CCCCTTTATCAGTTTCTGCTCATCCCCCTCCAAAAGCTTCACCGTTCCGTACAGCGCCGCGAATACGCCTCCTCTGTCGATATCCCCCGCAAGAAGAACCGGGGCCTTTGCCATTTTTGCCATACCCATATTTACAATATCATTTTCACGCAGATTAATCTCTGCCGGACTCCCTGCGCCCTCAATCACAATGATATCATATATCTTATCCAGACGCTCATATGCCGCCGCCACGTCCGGAATCAACTGTTTTTTATTCCGGTAGTAATCCATCGCCTTCATGTTGCCCCGGACCTCGCCGTTTACAATCACCTGGCTTCCCACATGGCTGGTGGGCTTTAACAGGATCGGATTCATATCAACTGTCGGATCGATGCCGCAGGCCTCCGCCTGCATGGCCTGAGCCCGGCCAATCTCCAGCCCGTCCCTGGTTATGTACGAATTCAGCGCCATATTCTGAGATTTAAAGGGGGCTACCTTGTAGCCGTCCTGCATCAGTACCCGGCACAGCCCTGCAGTTAAAAAGCTTTTTCCTGAATTGGACATGGTGCCCTGTATCATAATTGCTTTCGCCATGAAAATTACCTCTTCTGAAAATATATACTGTTTATCAAATCCGGGGAAGCATTCCCGGGCTATTCTCTTCCTCCTCCGAAAGCCTGTCCCTGTAATCTGCGCCCAGAATCCGGCTTTGCAGCGCTTTGAATGCCTCCGCCAGCCGCCGGTTTGCCTTATGATCCTTCACCGCAATCCGGTAATAGGTGTCATCAAGCCCCCGGTAATTTCCGCAGCGCCGGATCAGAATTCCGTAGGGCAGCAGACGATCGTACAGATCGGATACCCCCGGCGCCTGGAAAAAAAGATAATCCGCCTGTCCATTCCAGACCCTCATGCCGGCAGCCTCCAGCTCCTCTTTCAGGTAGGCCCTCTCCTTTTGTACCAGCCGGACGGCCTTTTCTTTATATTCCTTCTCCTTTAATGCCGCAATTCCTGCTTCGCAGGCAAGGACGCTGACCCCCCAGCATTGTCCTGCCGCTTCCATTTTTTTCAGAAGCTCCCGGTTACGACTGATGCCATAGCCCAGACGGATTCCCGGCATGGCATACATTTTTGTAAAGGATTTCAGAATAAACAGACAGGGGCTTTGCTCTGTAAAGGAAATCAGCGACTGCTCCTCCTGTCCCGTAAAGTCCAGAAAGCATTCATCCAGTACCAGAAGTATCCCGCACCTCTGGGCCTTCGCAAAAATCCGCAGCAAAAGCTCCCGGGGAATCAATAATCCGGTGGGGTTATTGGGGTTGCAGAGAAACATGACATCCACGGATGCATCCATCTGCTCCAGAATATCATACCGCACCTGATAATCTCCTGTCATACGGTGAAAATCAAGCCTGGCTCCCACCTGCTTCAAAGCCTCCTCGTATTCTGCAAAGGCGGGCGCCGTTAAAAGCGCCTTCTTCGGACGCAGTCCATAGGCAATGCGGTAGATAAGGTCTGCCCCGCCGTTTCCGCATATAAAGTATTCCTCCGGCAGACCATATTCCTCCGCCAATGCCGCCTTAAGCCTCCTGCACAGCGGATCAGGATAATGCCGGACTTTAGGAAGAGCCTCCACAACCGCCTGGCTTACACGATCCGGCATTCCAAGAGGATTGATGTTCGCTGAGAAATCCAGAAGCTCCTCCCCGGCCTTATCATTTATTTTCTGTATCTTTTCATCGTAAATATTTCCGCCGTGCAGCAGTTTCATATTTTATCTCCATTATACTGAAATTTACCCGCCCTTCATTTCGGGCAGGGAAATTTAATAGTTATCCAAATCCAGCATTTCTTCCGGCATATGGCTGAGTATTTTATCATATCCTCCGCGCTTCTGTACTTTGGGAGGCAGGTTTCCGTAAAATGTCCTGCAGGCATATGCGTTCGCCTTATCCTGCCATAGATTTTCTGTCTGCAGCAGATATTCATAATCGTTTTCATCAAAACGCATATGCTCCGACAGATTTTTAATCAACTGCAGCTCCAGAATCTGCCCGCAGTCCGGATGAAAACTCTGCACAATGTAATCATATTCGGACTGCAGGATCAGCCTCGTTGTCTCAGGAGGCTCCGCCTCTGTCAAAAGTCTCATAGATAACATAAGAAAGCCTTTTACCGGCTCCTCCCCCTCAAACTCAACGGGCAGGCTCCCGATACCTGTTTTCTCCAGTCTGAGAATGGTTTTCATAAAATAACAGAAAATATCGTCCAGCTTTTCACTTCTATATTTTTGATGTATATTCATACGGGTTTCCTCCCTTAAAGTTTCGCATCATACAGAATCGCGTCTCTGATTCCCTCCGCCGTATATTCAACGGCGGACTGATGCACCGTGAAGCCTTCCGCCTCCGCCGCCTTTTCTGTCACCGGGCCGATGCAGATCACCTTTGCCGCGAAATCCCTCTTTTCCGTCATAGACGCAAATGCCTTTACCGCTGACGCGCTGGCAAAGGTCACATAATCCACCTCCGGTAAGATCCGGTTCATCTCTTCTGCCTTTCTCCCGTCCGTTACCGTATGGTAAATCGGCGCATCCGTATAGGAGATTCCCGCTCTGTCAAGCGCCTCATTCAGTTCGTCCGACGCTTCCTGCGCCCGCAGCATTAACACCCGATCCTCTGCATGAAGCGCAGGCGTCCATTCCTTTGCCATATGTCTGCTGCTGTATTTTGTCGGTATAAAATCTGCCCATATTCCGCGATCGTCCAGAGCATCCTTCGTTCCCTTTCCAATCACGGCAAATTTAAGCCCTGCCAGACATCGGATATCCTTACCTGCATCTCTTAAAAAATCAAAAAATATTTTTACGCCATTGGCGCTGGTAAACACAATCCAGGTATACTGCTCCAAATGGTCTATTGCGTGGACAAAGCTGCCTTTAAATAAGGGCTTTGTATGAATGAGACTGAAGGAAACCGCCTCTGCGCCTTCCTCCTCAAGCACGCATCTTAGACGCTCAGCCATATTCTCAGTAGCAGTTATGAGCACCCTTTTCCCGGATAGAGGCTTTTTCCCATACCATTGTATCTCATTTTGCAGGGAAACCACATCCCCTACTATAAAAACAGCCGGAGTCTTTATGCCCAGGCGCTCTGCTTCTGCCGCAATCGTCTCCAGTGTCCCAACCGCCGCCTTCTGCCGCGCCGTTGTTCCCTCCTGAATAACGGCGGCCGGAGTGTCTGCAGCCTTTCCGTTTTCTATCAGATTTTTTACTATATTCGGAAGGTTCTTAAGCCCCATAAGGAAAATAAGCGTACCCTCCTCCTTCGCAAGGGTTGCATAATCCAGTACCTTGCTCTGTTTATGGCTGCCCTCCAGCCCGGTAATCACATGAAAGGATGAGGCATGATCTCTGTGGGTTACGGGAATTCCCGCATAGGCAGGCGCCCCGTA
>VSNE01000304.1 GCA_009774155.1 Lachnospiraceae bacterium | reverse complement strand
TAATAATTATTATACCGGACGAAAGAAGTTTTTACAAGTAATCATTTTACGAAATCATTGCACAAACAGCAATTCTGTGATAGAATACCTAAATATGGAGACGTATCGAAGTGGCCATAACGAGCTTGACTCGAAATCAAGTTGTCGGGCAACCGGCACGTGGGTTCGAATCCCACCGTCTCCGTTAATTTTTGACACCCGGAAATATCTGAATGAAAATTCAGCTTTTCCGGGTTTTTTCTTACTTTTTATCCCTCCGCCGTTTTATTCCTGTCACGGATAGTCTGCAGTACGCGGCTGCCGTCGCTGGTTCTGAACGGAATGGAATCGACTACCACACAAAGACCATTGACCAAAAACACGCATATGCCCGCCCGGGAAACGGCGGCAACAGGACAGCCTATCATCAGTATACTCAGCGCCATTAAAAAAATCTGAGCAAGAATTCCCGCCAGATGCATCTTTATCTTCTGAGATGTCTTTGTTATATAAGAAAATCCGCATATATTCGTATAAATGCGCATATGCGGAAAGGCTGCCTCAAAAATCAATGCAATTTCCCCAATATTGGCATTATATGATTTTGCAAAAACAGCGTGGGCCATTTCATGCACAAAGGTACTTATTATAAGCACAATGACAGCAAGAGCTAAAAAAGGCTTATCTATATTCACCGACAGTTTTAAATGCAGGCTCCACAAATAAAACAGTTCTGTCAAAAACAAGAACGGCGAGGCCAGCAGCAATCCCCTTACAGCAGAACGTATATTTTTATTTTTTATAATTATAATATTTTCCGGCTCTTTCCAAAGGACAAAACGTTTTTTCTTCTCATGTTCTCCCCCAATAAGGCCGATTTTCTCAAACATAGCTATCGTCTGATCAATTTCAGTTTCGGGAAGGGGAGTGAAATCATTATAGATGTCCTGCAAGCTGCTCGTCCCGTCCAGGCGCGATAATAACTGACAGGCATCGTAACTGAGAATATACGATTTCGCATCGTCATGATTGAAAACCAGAACCCTCCCGTCCTCCTTTTGAAAAAAGCTCAGATTTTTATTCCGAACAAGTAAACTATGATCCATACCGCCTCCACCCTGACAGCAAAGCCTTTAATTTTCCGCGGATGACTCAAACAGATTTCCGACCGCAAGCTGATCCAAAACCTTATCTTTATATTTGTCCGCTATCTTCCTTCTAAAATCATCGTAAAACGGTAATTTTTCCAGAATAACATTACTGTACTGTTTCACTATAATTTGTCCCGGATCTTTAAACAGGCCATCTATGTATGCGCATAGCTCAGGCGTAAAAAATATGCGCAGGTATTCCAATACTTCTTTATGTGATTCCAGCGCGCACCTTCCGGAAACATAGTAATAGACAGCATTTAATCTGTCCCTTGTCTCCTTCCTGACCTTTTCTGCTTTGGCTCTGCGGAATAAAATTTCCAGATACCGCTTTGCCTCTGTAAAATTCTGTTGAAAAACATAGCACATAGATAACAGATAAAGATCAGAGCCTATCTCGTCAAAGGGCAGATCGAGCCTTGTATCCTGCGGGTAATATGTTCTTAAAAAATTTTCAAGTACACTTCCATTATACGCTTTCAGCACGCCTATTATATATTTCACATTGGACGCGTCGATCTCCTCCGGAGAATATAATAAAGAGCTGACAAACAGACGGGTATTCTGCACCCTGATATCATAATCGCTTACATTTGCAAATTCGGATAATCCGGGAATAATAATATAAAAGCTTGGAAAGCCTGTAAAAGAGACATCTCTTACCAGCACATCATGTTCGCTCAGAAAGAAATTTATCCATTCTTTTAAAATAGCGGCATTGCTGCAGTCGGAAACATCCGGCAGCTCGGTAAAAGGATAATCCGGATTTTCGGAAAAAGTCTGGAAAGGGTACTGCGCTAATCCTATTTTGTAGCTGTTTATTATATTCGTCTCGTCGCCCACATGACTGTTGGAAAAATCCAGCCAGCTGCGTTTTCTCGAATAATCAAAAATATCTGTGCCCTGGGTCATCTCAGTAAAGCACCGCTCCATCGCAATGCCTATATTCGGATGGCAGCCCATCTTTACTCCGAAACGTCCGGTATTCTTTTCGATTACATATAAAGCAACAACCGGATACTTTCCTCCAAACGAACAGTCTTTTAAACATATCTCAAAATCCGGATTGGATTTTGCTTTCGTATACATATTATAAATAAGAGGGTACTTTTTAATGTATTCCTCCGGGATGGTAGGCAGCGCAGGCTTTTCCGTAAAGATTCTTTTTTGCGCAACCCGCTCCGCTATCTCGGATAGCCCCTGAACAAGCGCCTCCTCAGGCGTATTTCCGGCGCACATTCCGTTGCTGCCATACATCGCAATACATGTGGAAAAAGGTAAATAAACCACCTTTTTGTCCTTGATACTGTAAAAGGGCAGGACAATATATTTGTCGCCTCCATCGGCAGGACTGTCACTGGGGTTCATTTCCTTATAATTCTTCACTTTCTCTTCCGGCAAAGCATCTGACATATTTCTTTTTCTGAAATAAAGGTCTATAAAAGAGCTTCCACTGCCCACGATCTCTGATGCTGTAAACAGTTTTTCATCATTGGCAACATAATATGGTATCTCAGGCATTTTTGCGCAGTGACTTAATACCCCGTTTTGAAATCTTTCAAAAAATTCAGCATATGCGCTTGCGCGGGCATACTCCTCTGTCACTCCTTTTCCATTGGTCCCAATTGTTGTTCCTTTAATTGCAACCCGCAAGGAATACGTATCAACAGAGCTTTTATCACCCCATGCTTCTTCTGTATCAATACCGCACTCATGAAGAATCTTCAAAAGTCTGTCTACCGTTGCATCAGGACTGCTGTCTTTATAATGTAGTTCTTCATATACTGACATAATATTCACCTCAAAATATAAAAAGACAGCCCCAATGAAAGCGGTAGAAAGCATACCTTATGAACCCTGACCTTCGCTTTCACTGAGACTATTCCGGTTTTTACAATATTGCAGGCCCGACTTTTTTATTGCCATTTACAGAGTGAGGGCGCTGGATGCAAGCAGCAAAAAAGTCACATCACAAACTGTAAAATAATCAATAAGCCTTCTGAGCTGCTGCAAGGGCCGCAAGTAAAAGAGCCGCAGGCAGCAAAGCCATTGATTCCTCAAGATTTTCATCAACTTCAATGTTCATTTTCGTATTCTCAATGGCATTCAGTTCCTCATCTGATAATAAAGCAATATTTCTTTTCATCATAGTATAGATACCTCCTTGTAATAAAATATGTAACTGTTTGTATTTCTTTTATAGCGGAGTGTCCTGTTTTCGTTCCAGCGCCCATATTCGACACTCCCTTAAGCAAAGTCCTGAAAAGCCTTCCAGAGCTTTCTTTTGCCTCTGCCCAAGTTCT
>VSNE01000303.1 GCA_009774155.1 Lachnospiraceae bacterium | reverse complement strand
TTGGGCATTCAGACGCGGACGTGCTTCTGCATGCAATTATGGATGCGCTGCTGGGCGGGGCGGCCCTTGGGGATATCGGAAAGCATTTTCCGGATACGGACCCCGCATATAAGGGAATCTCCAGCATCAGACTTCTGGAGCATGTGGGAGGACTTCTGGAGCAGGAAAATTATCAGATTATCAATATTGACGCGACGATTATCGCCCAGAAGCCGAAGATGGCTCCCCATATTCCTCAGATGGTGAAAAATGTGGCGGAAACTCTGAAGATTGCAGAGAGCCAGGTGAATATTAAAGCGACGACGGAGGAGGGCCTTGGTTTTACCGGAACGGGTGAAGGAATTTCCTCCCAGGCAATCTGTTCCCTGATGCCTATTACGGCGTATATTGACGATGACAGAATGGCGGACAGGCCATGCGGAGGATGCTCAGGATGCCGGAAGAGATAGAGAAGCCGTTGATGCCGTTTTACCTGTCTTTGGAAGAGAAGATGTATTCCAGACCGCTTTATGAAGCGGCTTTTCCCGAAGATACCAGGAAATTTGTGGATTACTACTATCAATATAAAATCAGGGACAATGAGATTCTGGCATTGGAGAGGGACGGCGGTCTGGCATCCATGCTTCATCTGAATCCTTATACAATGATTGTGAACGGCTATGAGGTCAGGATCAATTATATTGTGGCAGTTGCCACATACGCGGACTACAGACACAGGGGCTATATGCGGCTGCTTCTGGAGAAGGCGCTGAGAGATATGGCGCTGCGCAGGATGCCGTTTACATTTCTTATGCCGGCGAGAGAAGGGATCTATGCGCCCTTTGATTTTGTGTGGATTTGTCCCCATACGGAGCTTCCCAAAAGAGTGGAGGCTATGGATTCGGATAGCCAGAACCGCTATCTGGCATCCCGCTATCAGATGTTCTGTAAAAGGGATGAACGGTATATGGAGAATCAAAAAGCCGAAAGAAGGTCAGAGGAAGGGGAAGCGGCGGAAGGAAAGCTGCCTCCTTATATGGCCCGGATTACGGATGTCTGTCAGATGCTTCGTCTGGTGAACAGCTTCCGGGAACAGGTCTTATATCTGCATATCAGGGACGCCATTATCGAGAGCAATAACGGATATTTCCGGTGGGAGGTTTCCCGGGAGGCCGGAAAGGTCCAAAGGCTTACAGGAGCGCCGAAACGGACGGATTTGGATCTGACTGTGGGAGAGCTGGCCTCTATGATATTTGAGGGGTTTCGGATTTGCCTGTCGGAACTGGTTTAATACTTGACAAAATCAGCTAAATTTCATATTCTATAAAAGTATAATGAAATGCACAGAACGGATAGAGTAATTTTCCACGCGCCGTCAGAGAGGGATCGTCATTGGCTGAAAGCGGTTCCGGGCAGCAGAAGGTGAAAGTGCATCCGGGAGCAGACAGGGGGAAATACAAGTATCTCTGTACGCGGGCACGCGTTACGTGCTTTGAGTGGAAAGCGCAGGCTTTTCAGTAGAGTGGAACCACGGATACCTTCGTCTCTATAGGGGACGGAGGTTTTATTTTTATCTATAAAAAGGAGATGCCATGGGTTTTATCAATTATATGAAAGAAGAGATCGAAGTGATGCGGGAGCGGGACCCAGCCATCAAATCCAATATGGAGGTGTTTCTTTATCCGACCTTTCACGCGATCCTGAAATACCGGGTGGCGCATAAGCTGTATCAGAACGGCCACTATTTCTGGGCCAGGTGGATATCCCAGCGTACTGCCAGAAAAACAGGAATTGAAATTCATCCGGGAGCAACCATCGGCAAAGGATTGTTTATCGACCATGGGACCGGTGTGGTTATCGGAGAAACAGCAGTCCTGGGAGACAATGTGACGCTGTACCAGGGCCTGACTCTTGGAGGAACCGGCAAGGAAAAGGGAAAGCGTCATCCGACCCTGGAGGACAATGTTATGGTCAGTGCAGGAGCGAAGATTCTGGGTTCGTTTACCGTAGGCGAAAATTCCAAGGTGGGAGCCGGAAGCGTGGTGCTAGGCCCGGTGCCCGCGAACTGTACGGTGGTCGGTATTCCGGGAAGAATTGTGAAAAAGGACAGCGTCCGGATTCCGAGAAAGGATCTGGATCAGGTGAATCTGCCCGACCCGGTGCTGGATGCCCTCTCAGAGCTTCGGGAGGAAAATAAAAAGCTGCGCAGGGAGCTGGAAAAGCTTAAAAACAAAGCCTGACAGGACAGAAAATAGAAGGAGGAAATAAAACATGATTCGCATTTATAATACATTGTCCAGGAAAAAGGAGGAGTTTATTCCTCTGGAGGAAGGAAAGGTCCGCATGTATGTGTGCGGTCCCACGGTCTATAATTATATCCATATCGGCAATGCCAGACCGATGATTGTGTTCGACACTGTGCGCCGTTATATGGAGCATAAAGGATATGAAGTGAATTTCGTGTCCAATTTTACGGATGTGGACGATAAGATCATTAAGAAAGCAATAGAAGAGGGGGTTTCGTCCGAGGAGATTTCCAGAAGGTATATTGCGGAATGCAAAAAGGATATGGAAGGCATGAACGTGAAGCCGGCAACCATTCACCCGCTCGCCACTGAGGAAATCGACGGAATGATAGATATGATTTCCACTCTGATAGAAAAAGGATATGCCTATGCGGTGAACGGAACCGTCTACTTCCGGACCCGCCGGTTTCAGGAATATGGAAAGCTGTCCCACAAGAATCTGGATGATCTGCAGGCAGGCAGCCGTTCCCTTCTCGTCTCCGGTGAGGACGAGAAGGAGGAACCGCTGGATTTTGTACTCTGGAAGCCCAAAAAGGAAGGAGAGCCGTACTGGGTGTCTCCGTGGGGAGAAGGCCGCCCGGGCTGGCATATCGAGTGCTCTGTGATGTCCAGAAAATATTTAGGCGAGCAGATCGACATTCACGGAGGCGGGGAGGATCTGATATTCCCGCATCACGAGAATGAGATTGCCCAGAGCGAGGCATGCTGCGGAAGGGTATTTTGCAGGTACTGGATGCACAATGCATTTTTAAATATTGACAATAAAAAAATGTCCAAATCCCTTGGAAATTTCTTTACGGTCCGCGAAATCAGTGAAAAATATGATCTGCAGGTACTGCGTTTCTTTATGCTGAATGCCCATTACCGCAGTCCGCTGAACTTCAGCGCGGATCTGATGGAGGCTTCCAGGAATGCGTTGGAGCGTATCCAAACCGCAGCAGCCAATTTGAAATTTGTGGCAGAGCATGCGCCGGCGGCAGAGATGAGCGCGGAGGAGGCTGCAAAGGCAAAGGAAGCGGAGAAGTTTGAAGCGGATTTTGATCAATCCATGGATGACGATTTCAATACCGCGGATGCGATTGCGGCCGTATTTGATCTTGTAAAATATGCCAACACCAATGTGACAGAGGACAGCAGCAGAGCATTTGCAGAGGCTATGC
>VSNE01000302.1 GCA_009774155.1 Lachnospiraceae bacterium | reverse complement strand
TTATGATCAAAGCGGCGGATGTATTGGCAAAGCTCGGAGTAGACTTTGAAATAACCATCATTTCGGCACACCGGGAGCCGGATATTTTTTATGAATATGCAAAGAGCGCGGAAGCGAAGGGCTTCAGGGTGATCATCGCAGGGGCCGGAAAAGCGGCGCATCTTCCGGGCATGTGCGCGGCAATCTTTCCGATGCCGGTGATTGGCATTCCTATGAAAACCTCTGACCTGGGAGGAGTGGATTCTCTGTATTCCATCGTACAGATGCCCACCGGCATTCCGGTGGCAACGGTAGCAATTAACGGAGGCGCTAATGCGGGTATTCTGGCGGCAAAGATTCTGGCCACCTCTGATCCGGAGCTTCTTGCGCGTCTGAAGGCATATTCTGCGGAGATGAAAGAGGAAGTGGAAGGCAAGGCAAAGAAGCTGGATGAGATGGGATATCAGGCATATCATGCTCAGATGAAATAAATGCAGGCGGCAGAGTTTGTATATAAGGAGGAAGCAGGCTATGGATTATAAGAACGCAGGTGTGGATATTGAAGCGGGCTATCGCTCAGTGGAATTGATGAAAGAGCATGTAAAAGGAACTATGAGACCGGAAGTGCTTGGAGGGCTTGGAGGCTTTTCAGGAGCTTTTTCCATGAGCGCATTTAAAAATATGGAAGATCCGGTGCTCCTGTCCGGCACGGACGGAGTGGGGACAAAGATTAAGCTTGCCTTTCTGCTGGATAAGCATGATACGGTAGGGATTGACTGTGTGGCTATGTGCATCAATGATGTGGCGTGCGCAGGCGGCGAACCGCTTTTCTTCCTGGATTATATTGCGTGCGGCAGAAACTACCCGGAGAAGATTGCCACGATTGTAAGCGGCGTGGCAGAGGGCTGCAGGCAGGCGGGAGCGGCGCTGATCGGCGGCGAGACGGCAGAGCATCCGGGACTGATGCCGGAAGACGAATATGATCTGGCAGGCTTTGCCGTAGGCGTGGCGGAACGGAAGGATCTGATTACAGGGGAGAACATCAAAGCAGGGGACACCCTCATTGGCATCGCTTCCTCCGGTGTGCACAGTAACGGTTTTTCCCTGGTGCGCAAAGTGTTCCGCATGAATGTGGAGGCCCTGAATACATATTATGACAATCTGGGCTGTACGCTTGGGGAAGCGCTGATGGTTCCGACCAGGATTTACGTGAAGGCATTGAAGAGTGTGAAAACTGCAGGCGTTGTCATCAAAGGCTGCAGCCATATTACCGGAGGCGGTTTCTATGAGAATATTCCCAGAATGCTTCCGGACGGCGTGCGCGCAGTCATAAAAAAAGACAGCTATCCGGTGCTTCCAATCTTCCGGATGCTGCAGGAAGAGGGCGGCATTGCAGAGGAGATGATGTATAACACCTATAATATGGGGCTTGGCATGGTGCTGGCTGTGGAACCCGCAGATACGGACAAGACTATGGAGGCCATTAAAGCGGCGGGAGAGATTCCGTATGTGGTCGGCTCTGTGGAGGCCGGGGAAAAAGGCGTGACCTTATGTTAAAATTAGCGGTTCTGGTATCGGGCGGAGGTACGAACCTGCAGGCAATTATTGATTCCATTGCCGACGGGCGGATTACCAATGCTCGGATTGAAATAGTTATCAGCAATAATAAAAATGCATATGCGCTGAAGCGTGCCGAAAATGCAGGAATTCCGGCAAAATGCATAAGTCCGAAGGATTACGGGAACAGAGAGGAATTTAACGACTGCCTGCTGTCTGAGCTGGAGAAATCCGGTGCGGATCTGGTGGTGCTGGCGGGCTGCCTGGTCGTGATTCCAAAGAAAATTGTGGATCGGTTTGAGAACCGGATTATCAATATCCATCCCTCCTTAATTCCATCCTTTTGCGGGAAGGACTATTACGGACTGAAGGTACATGAAGGAGTGCTGGACAGAGGAGTGAAGGTGACCGGGGCTACCGTACATTTTGTAGATAAGGGGACGGATACAGGGCCGATTATCCTTCAGAAGGCCGTGTCCGTGCGGCAGGAGGATACTCCGAAAACGCTCCAGCAGCGGGTTATGGAAGAAGCGGAGTGGGTAATTATGCCAAAAGCCATTGACCTGATTGCCAATGATAAAATTGAAGTTGCAGACGGAAAAGTGAGGTTCTTATGAAAATATTGATTGTAGGAAGCGGCGGCAGAGAACATGCGATTGCCTGGAAGGTGGCGCAGAGCCGGAAGGCAGAAAAGATTTACTGTGCGCCGGGCAATGCCGGGATTGCAGAATATGCGGAGTGCGTGGACATTGGAGCTATGGAGTTTGAAAGGCTGTCCCGATTTGCAAAGGAAAAGGAGATTGACTTAACCATTATCGGTATGGATGATCCGTTGGTAGGCGGCGTGGTGGATGTCTTTGAGGCAGAGGGACTAAGGGTCTTCGGACCGAGGAAAAACGCGGCGATTCTGGAAGGCTCCAAGGCATTTTCCAAGGATCTGATGAAAAAATACAATATCCCGACCGCGGCCTATGAAAATTTTGACGATCCAAAGAAAGCTCTGGACTATCTGGAAACCGCCCCTATGCCGATTGTTCTGAAGGCGGACGGGCTGGCGCTTGGAAAAGGCGTTTTAATCTGCAATACGCTGGAAGAGGCCCGGGAAGGCGTTAAATCTATTATGATGGACAAAAAATTCGGAAGCGCCGGAAACCAGATGGTTATTGAGGAATTTATGACCGGGCGGGAGGTGTCCGTTTTAAGCTTTGTGGACGGTAAAACAATCAAAATCATGACCTCCGCCCAGGATCACAAGCGCGCCCTGGACGGGGATCAGGGGCTGAATACAGGAGGTATGGGAACCTTCTCCCCAAGTCCGTTCTACACGGAAGAGGTGGACGCTTTCTGTAAAGAATACATTTACCAGAAAACGGTGGATGCCATGGCAGCAGAGGGAAGAGAGTTCAAGGGCATTATTTTCTTCGGCCTGATGCTGACGGAAAAAGGACCCAGGGTTCTGGAATATAATGCCCGCTTTGGCGATCCGGAGACCCAGGTGGTGCTGCCCCGTATGAAAAACGATATTCTGGAAGTATTCGAGGCCTGCGTGGATGGAACGCTGGATCAGATTGAACTGGAATTTGAGGATAATGCGGCAGTCTGTGTCGTGCTCGCATCGGACGGCTATCCGGTTCAATATGAGAAGGGCTTTGAGATCCGCGGGCTTGAGAGCTTTAAGGGCAGAGACGGCTACTATGTATTTCATGCAGGGAGCAGGTTCAGGGACGGTAAAATCGTGACTAACGGAGGGCGCGTTCTCGGTGTCACTGCCGCCGGAAGAGATCTGAAGGAAGCCCGCGCCAATGCGTATGAGGCGGTGAAATGGGTGGATTTTGACAACAAATATTACAGAAATGATATCGGAAAGGCCATTGATGAGGTTTCGTGAACTTTTTGTGAAATAAATTGACTTTCTCTTGGAGAGGATATATG
>VSNE01000301.1 GCA_009774155.1 Lachnospiraceae bacterium | reverse complement strand
ACTGATAACTATGATCCTATTTAAGAAAGGAGGACAATTATGACACATAATAACCAATTTCCTAATGCAGCCACATTGATTACACTCTGCAGAGGTCTGATTGTCCCCCTTTTCATCGGATAATCACAAAAGAGCCCCCGGTTTCTTTTGACATCCTTCTGCAGTCTGACAAGGATATTTTATGCCTTTTGGGCAGAGAGGATTATATATGAAAGAAATAAACGGCATCTACACATCTGCAAAAATTCTCACAGATTCCATAGACTCCTATGCTCTTGCGCAGGTTCAGATGATCTGCGACCAGGAAAGCGCCCGGGGCAGCCGCATCCGTATTATGCCCGATGTTCATCCGGGAAAGGTCGGCCCTGTCGGTCTTACTATGACCTTTGATAAGCGGGTGCTTCCTGCGCTGGTCGGTATTGATATCGGCTGCGGCATGACCTGCGCCGTTTTAAATACCGGAAAGATAGAATACCAGAAGCTGGATACGGTAATCCGGGAACAGATTCCATGCGGTATGTCTGTCCGCCGTACCCCTCATAGGCGCGGATCGGATTTTCCGTATGAGACGCTGGAATGCGCGGAGCATATTCATCTCGAAAAGGCCATGTGCAGCATCGGCACCCTGGGAGGCGGCAATCATTTTATCGAGATTGACCGTTCGGAGGACGGCGCATTTTATCTGGTGATCCATTCCGGAAGCCGCAGGCTTGGAAAAGAGATGGCGGAGCACTACCTCCGCCTGGGACAGAAGGAGCTGAAGGCCAGAGGCTCTCTCCCTCCCTATCCCCTTACCTGGCTGGACGGAGGGCTTATGGAGGATTACCTTCACGACCTTGCCGTTGTGCAGGATTTTGCGGAGCAGAACCGGACGGCGATTCTGGAGGTCTTATGCAAATATATGAAATGGAAGCCCGTGGACATATTCTCCTGTATTCACAATTATGTATCCCGGGAAAAAGGAGAATTTATACTCCGCAAGGGAGCCGTGTCCGCCCGGAAGGGAGAACGTATCCTGATTCCTGTTAATATGAAAGACGGCATACTGCTGGCCTCAGGCAGAGGAAACCCGGACTGGAACTGTTCCGCTCCCCACGGCTCCGGACGTTTGTTAAAAAGAGAGGACGTGGCAAGGCATTATACTGTCTCACAATTCAAATCAGAGATGAAGGGAATCCACTGCTCCTGTATCGGAAAAGACACTCTGGACGAAGCCCCCTTCGCTTATCGGAATATAAACGATATTACGGGAAAAATTGCGGAAACCGCAGATATTCTGGACATTTTAAAGCCTGTGTACAACTATAAGGCAGGAAGCAGGCAAAGATAGAAAAGAAGCTGCTTTTAAGCATTCCGTTCCCCGGGGGCAGAAAATCCCGCCTCCCGGGGACGAAAACCAGATCCTTTATTTCGCCATCTCAAGAATTTTTACAACATCATCCTTATGAAGCGCCTTGAAAAATCCAATCTGACCTTTTCCTGTGGCAACACATTTTTCCGCCATTTCTTCTATCTGCAGGTCTGACGGCATAACTCCCAGTTCACGGAGGCTGACAGGCATTCCGATCTCGCGGCACCAGTTTTCCCATGCTTCAATGCTCTTTTGAGCCGTATATTCTGCATCGCCGAAGCGCTGCTCCACATGGAACACTCTTACGCCAAACTGGGCGAATCTTTCAGGGTTTGTACCGCACACATATCTCGCCCAGCTTCCCCATATCGCACAGAGTCCGGCGCCATGGGCCACATCAAACATGCCGCCCAGCTCGTGTTCAATTTTATGGGAAGCAAAATCAGAAACTCGTCCGGTTCCGGTAAGTCCGTTATGGGAAAGGCTTCCTGCCCACATCAGAGTCGCACGGGCCTCATAGTTATCCGGCTCCTTTACCGCAGTCAGGGCGGCCTCCCGGACAGCTACCAGAAGTCCTTCCGCCATGCGGTCAATCAGATCCGTATCGGTTGCGGAAGGGGTAAAATAACGTTCCATAGAATGCATCATAATGTCAGCCGCGCCGCTTGCAGTCTGATAGGCCGGAAGCGTATAGGTCAGCTCCGGATTCATTATTGCAAATTTCGGGCGCGCACAGTCGTGATTATAAGAGCGCTTCAGCATACCGTCTTCAATGGTAATGACCATGGAATTGGAGGTTTCGGAGCCTGCCGCCGCAATCGTCGGAATACATCCGATAGGGGCAATTTTATCAGTGGCAGCCTTCCCCAGAAGAAGCTCTTCCAGTTCAAAATCGTTTACCAGCCCATAGCCAATCCCCTTCGCCGTTAAACATGAATACAAATATTTTTCCTATGTTACTACCTCCATTGTACGCTTCTCTATTAAGTAACAAATTTTGAAACGTAATTATCCTATATATCTTTGCTCTTTCGCAATTTCGCTTCTTCCTCTAAGTCTGCTTTATCTATTATTCTGTCCTTAAAATAATATTGGCTGTCCCTTTCATCAATCTGCCGGATCACTTTACAGGGATTCCCTGCGGCAACTGAATTTTCGGGTATGTCATGGATAACGACACGTCCCACCCCAATTACACTGTTTTTCCCTATCGTTACCCCCGGACATATCGTAACATTTGCCCCAATCCAACAATTATCTTCAATCGTTACAGGAGCAGTATACATATATTCCCTCATATCGGGGCAGATTGGGTGCCCACTGTCGCAATCGTTACGGCTGAGCCAAACATAACGCTTTTTCCTATTGTGATGATACCGTCATCAATAAAGTTACAGTTGAAATTGATGTAAGACCCCTCTCCAATATAAATATGCGTTCCGTAACAGAAATAAAAGGGCGGTTCTATCCACACATTTTGGGATTTACCGAGCATTTCTTCTAACATTTTTGTCCGTGCAGCCGGATTTTCGGGAGAAGATTCGTTAAAAGACTTCATTTTTATTTTGGCGGCTGTGCGTTCTTCCGGAAGTCCCTCACATTCATCAGTAAACAACTTTCCATTCATAATTCTTTCTCTCATTGTCATATCTTTTTCCTCAGCTATATTGTTATTTCAATTTGATTATTTTCAAAATCAATTAGACAGCTTTCATAATACCCGTCCCCTGTTGTTCTTGGATTACTGATTATGCAATATCCGTCTTTCCTTAACTGTTCTGTCAATGTATTGACTGCCTCCTTTGTTCCTACGGAAAGGGCGATATGTGCATACCCTGTACGGGCAAGAGGTTTTTCCATGCTTTCCATTTCGGGTTTGCGCATGATCTCCAACCTGCACTCCCCTTGAAAAGAAAGAAAATAAGACTGGAAACCTGTTGTTTGGTTATGGTACATTTCTCCCGCCGCAGCATGGAAATAATGTGTAAAAAAATCCTTTGCCCGTTCTAAATCATTTACATACATTGCAATATGTTCAATCTTCATGTCCTGTTTTCCTCCATATCCGTCCAAGATTCTGTATCAAACTGTCTTTTCTTAAAGTAATAAATTCTATCTTCATCCG
>VSNE01000300.1 GCA_009774155.1 Lachnospiraceae bacterium | reverse complement strand
AATGCAATCTTTGAGGCTTAAAAGGCATTACTTAAATTCAGCCGGCTTAAAAGCTTACCGGAAGTCTGGGAATCCCATCCACTCTCAGATACTGGCTGATGCATGCTGCCGCAAACTCGTGGTCCGCCATATGGTCCAGGCCGGATACGATAATGCTCCCGATCACGCCCGCCTTTGCCAGCCGGATTGGAAAGCCTCCGCCTAACGCCGCGTAGTCCTGTCCGTTCAGCCCCTTGTCTTCCAGAGTTTCCCCATTTTTCTTCATCGTCATAAACAGACGCAGACTGCTCATCTCCATCGTCCTGACCGTATTCTCCTTCCGGCTCAGCCACTGTTCCTGATTGTAATTTGTTCCGCTGAATCCAAACTGGAAAATCGTGCGGCCATTATTCAAACGGATGCTGATGACTACAGGAAGATGATTTCTGGCGGCCTCAGCCACCATAAGACTGCCCAGCTCCCACGCATCCTCATTGGTAAAATGCGAAAACTGAAGGATTTCCTCCTGCATTGCCAGTATCCGGATTGATTCTTCCAACATCATGTCTGTTTCCTCCTTTTCTCATATGCTCAGCAGCATACGGTTTCTTTCATTCCATACAATCATACGTCCCGCTATTTTGCAAGCTCCCTCACGGCCGCCTTCAGATCCTCCAGAGCGGCAGCCGCCGTCTCCAGGCTGTCTTCCTTTACTCCCATATAGAACTTCACCTTAGGCTCTGTGCCGGACGGACGCACACAGCACCACGCGCCGCGCTCCAGCTCATAATACAGCACATTGGACTTAGGAAGCCCGGTCGGCGTCACCTTTTTACTGTCCAGCTCCAGACGAGTATCCGCTTCATAATCCCTGAGGGCCAGAACCCTGTATGCTCCGATCCTTTTAGGCGGAGCGCTTCTCATATCTGCAAGAATCCTCTGAATACGCTCTGCCCCGTCCATGCCTTTCATGGTGACAGAAATCAAATCTTCTTTATAATATCCGTATTTTTCATAGATATTCAGCATCTGATCCCACAAGGTCAGTCCCTGTTCCTTATAGTAAGCCGCTGCCTCGCACAATGCCATAACCGCCGCGACCGCGTCCTTGTCCCTGGCATGGGTTCCCACCAGACAGCCATAGCTCTCTTCATAGCCAAACAGATAGGTGTGGGAGCCTGTCTGCTCAAAAAATTTTATCTGCTCTCCGATATATTTAAAGCCGGTCAGAACCTCCGCCACATCTATGCCGTATTCTTTGGAAATTTCATCCGCCATATCCGAGGATACAATCGTTTTCACCAGCGCTCCGTTCTTCGGAAGCCTTCCGAGGGCTTTGCGCACAGACAGCTCGTACTCCGCGATCAACAGCCCGGACATATTTCCGGTAAAGGGAATATAGTTCCCGGTCTTTGTATCTTTTGCATACACGCCCAGGCGATCCGCATCCGGGTCCGTTGCCAGCACCAGATCCGCATCTGTCTCCTCTGCCAGCTTCAGCGCCAGGGCAAACGCATCCGGGGCCTCCGGGTTCGGATAGGACACGGTCGGAAAATCTCCGTCCGGCAGCTCCTGCTCCGGCACTACCTGCACATTGGCAAATCCAAGCTCGGACAAAATACGGCGCACCGGCAGATTGCCGGTTCCATGAAGCGGTGTATAGACAATCCTCAGACTGTCCGCCTCTTTCCGGATCGAATCCGGACTTAACACCAGCTTTTTCAGTTCTTCCATATAACGATCGTCTATCTCCCGGCCGATAACTTTAAAAAGTCCTTTTTTCTCTGCCTCCTCCCGCTCCATCATTTTAATCGAAGCAAAGTCCGTTACGGCATTGACCTCCGCAATAATCTCCTTATCCTTCGGAGCCGTAATCTGTCCGCCGTCCTCCCAGTATACCTTATAGCCGTTATATTCCGGCGGGTTATGGCTGGCAGTCACCACAATACCGGCAATGCATCCAAGCTCCCGCAGAGCGAACGACAGCTCCGGTGTGGGACGAAGCGTTTCAAAGCGGTAGGTTCTGATGCCGTTGGCATTCAGACAGAGCGCCGCCTGTTCCGAAAACCGATCCGACATATGCCGGGAATCAAAGGCAATAGCCACTCCTTTGTCCGCCCCTCCCTGCTTTATAATATAATTCGCCAGCCCCTGGGTTGCCTTTGTCACTGTATAAATATTCATCCGGTTCGTTCCGGCTCCAATGACTCCCCGAAGTCCCCCTGTTCCAAAGGACAAATTTTTATAAAAGCGATCTTCAATTTCCCTTTCATCTCCGGCGATTTTTTTAAGCTCCGCCTTTGTCTCTTCATCAAAAATCGGTTCCGTGCACCATTGTTCATATCCGGCCTTGTAATTCATGTCCTTCTCCTCTCATGCCTTCTGTCCGCAGACATAGAATTTTCTTATTTTTTTATAAAATGATACCGGCTGCTTATAAAATCTCCGATCGCTGACGGAACCGGAAATCCGCAGTTCATAAGCTCCTCTCCTGTATAGACATTTTCCGTGCCCTCCAGGCTGTATTCCGCCAGCGCTTCCAGGCCCTTAAGGCGAATCACGCGGCTTAGTATATTCGGCGCCGACAGCACCTGTACATAAGTCACCAGCGCTTCCGAACCGTCCTTTGCCGCCACCTCCCAGCAGTCATAGGGCCTGCGGTCCGACCAGGATGCAAGGCGGTAGTAGTCTCCTTTCTGTATCAGTTCCTGATACTTATGGCAGGCCTCCACCTGTCCTGGTATCTGAGCCCGGTCTTCCTCTGAAATCCTTGTGATATCCAGCTCATATCCAAAGGTGCCTGCCAGCGCGATATCCGCTCTGGTCGCAAAAGGCGTGTTTCTGCCTACAATATGATTCGGACAGTCGCTCACATGGGCCCCTATCGTGGACAGCGGGTAAATCAATGCCGTTCCCTCCTGAATCCGAAGCCGTTCGATGGCCTCCGTATCATCTGAACACCAAATCTGAGGACTGTAGTAAAGCATGCCCGGATCAAATCTGCCTCCTCCGCTGGAACAGTTTTCCAGCAGAAGCTCCGGAAACTCCGTTGTTAGCCGCTCCTGCATCTCATAAACCCCCAGCACATATCGGTGGAATAATTCTCCCTGGCTGTCCTTATCCAGACAGCAGCCTCCGATATCCGAAAGATAACGGTTCATATCCCATTTCACATAGGAAATCGGGGCGCTGTGAAGGATGTCAGCCACACATTTGTAAATATAGTCGCTCACTTCGGGTCTGGACAGATCCAATACGTACTGCTGCCTGCCCTGGGTCGGACGCCTTCCCGGAATCTGAATTGCCCAGTCCGGATGCGCGCGGTACAGATCAGAATCCGGAGAAACCATCTCCGGCTCAAACCAGATTCCAAATTCCAGTCCGATTTCACGAACCTTTTTTACCAAATCCGAAAGCCCCGGAGCAAGCTTTTCTTCATTCACCGTCCAGTCTCCAAGAGAGTTGTCATCCCGGTCTCTCCTTCCAAACCAGCCGTCATCCATAACCAGCATTTCAATGC
>VSNE01000030.1 GCA_009774155.1 Lachnospiraceae bacterium | reverse complement strand
CATCTGAAGCTCTCCATTCACTCTCGCTTCAACGGCAATCACTTTATGGAAGCTTTTCCACAAAGCCTCAAATCCGGCCTCCTCCCCGGAGTCCTGAAGCTTCAAAAAACTTTCCTTATCCACCTCCTCCAAAAGGAAATATCCTCTGCCTCTGGAATGGACAGCCGCTTTTTCCCTGCGCCTGTCATAAATGATCCAGTTTTCCAGCGGAAGCCTGTCTGCAAAATGCGGCGCAATCAGGGACAAAATATCCGCCTCCGCATCAATCTCCGATAAAAGCACTCCGTTTTCCAGCTCCCGAAAGCGCACAAACCCTGTATACTGATGAGCCATATGCCAGGCCCTCCTCCTGAGCTCAAATACCAGGCGGACATCCGGCTGGGTCAGCATATTGCTGATCAAGGAGCCGTCCGGCAGATGAAGCCCCAATACAATCATCCGATAGATTGCGTCCGCCTTTCCGTCATGATCGCAGGCCGCCGCATAGGCTATCATATCAAAAGCCTCCTCCCCCAGACGGCTCTTTACAGTTCTTATTACCTTCTCTGCCTTTTCAATATCCGGTTCTGTCCGTACATACTCGCAGAACAGCTCCATATTTTTATTGTATGCCGTCTCAAGCCGCACGTTCTTATGCCCGATGCGGCTGTCCCAGGCATCATACACACCGGTCATAATACCGGTCAGGGTATCTTCACACTGAAAAACGCGGATCATCAAATAATGACAGCTGCTCATAGGCAGGCTCCTGCTTAAACCCCGGCTGCAGCTTCTCCTTTCCATCCAGAATGTTCCGGAGGATATAATCCTCCTGAAGCTTTACCGGATACATCTGTTTTCCCCCGCAGGTAATAAAATAAACTGCCCGCTTCAGAACCACCCCCATTTTTTTGAGATCCGGATAATCCAGGGTGCCTAATCTTCTTGCTTTCACAATCCGCCGGGCAGATCGATATCCAATGCCCGGAACCCGAAGAAGCGTATAATAGTCCGCCCTCATGACTTCCACCGGAAACTGTTCCAGATGGCGGAGGGCCCAATCGCATTTAGGGTCCAGAAACACATTAAAATCCGGCCTGTCCTCCGACAAAAGTTCCTCCGTCTCAAATCCATAATAACGCAGCAGCCAGTCTGCCTGATAAAGCCGGTGTTCCCGAAGCAGCGGAGGCCCTCCCGGCAGTGCAGGTAAAAGACTGTCATCATTTACACGGATAAAGGCAGAGTAAAACACTCTCTTAAGTTCGTATTTTTTGTACATATGCTCTGCCACCTTCATAATCTGAAAATCATTTTCCCCGGTTGCGCCGATAATCATCTGCGTCGATTGACCCGCGGGAACGAACCGGGGCGCATGCCGGTAAACCGTCAGCTCTTTCTTATTCTGGTTCCTCATCTGCTGCACCTGCCGGATAGGCGCCAGCATCCCGGAACGCTTTTTCTGCGGCGCCAGCATCTGCAGGCCTTCTGCAGTGGGAAGCTCCAGATTCACGCTCATACGGTCTGCCAGATACCCGGTTCTTTCCACCAGCTCCGGATCAGCCCCGGGAATTGCCTTCACATGGATATATCCCTGGAACTGGTATTCATGGCGAAGCTTGTAGAGTGTCTGGTACAGCAGCTCCATTGTAAAATCAGGACTTCGGATAATTCCCGAGCTTAAAAACAATCCCTCTATATAGTTTCTCCTGTAAAATCCCACCGTCAGTTCGCATATCTCCTGAGGAGTAAAAGAGGCGCGGAGAATGTCATTGCTTCTCCGGTTCATACAGTATCTGCAGTCATAAATGCACTCATTCGTAAACAGAATCTTTAAAAGCGAGATACACCGTCCGTCCGCGCTGAAGCTGTGGCAGATGCCCGGCGCCGTGCAGTTTCCAAGCCCTCTTCCATCGTTTTTCCTGTCCACTCCGCTGGAGGTGCATGCCACATCATATTTAGCCGCATCTGCCAGAATCTCCAGCTTTTTCTGCAAATCCATTTCCTGTTCTATCCGGTATTCCATCTCTGTATCTCCCTTTCAGCGAACATTTGTTTTTTTCTATTATACGGAACTTATGTTCTTTTGTAAAGCCCTAATTCAAAGGAAATTTATTACAGCTTTGTTTCAGCAGGGGATTTCTAACGCCGGGCCGGGCAGAATCCTGCCCTGAAGGAATCGCAGGCCTGCCGGTTCTGCATATACTAAAAGGAAAAACAAGAATGAGGTACATCCATGTATCAGCCAACACCTGCCGACACTTTTCTCTACCTTCTGAACAACAGACAGCCCCGGGCTATTGCCTGGATACAGGGAAGCGCTTCTCAGCCGCAGCTTGCCGGTTCTGTAAAATTTTATGAAACATCTTATGGGGGAGTTCTTGTGGAAGCGGAAATCTTTGGTCTGCCTGATATTAATATTCCAGGTTCCAGCGACTATTATGCCATGCATATTCATGAATCCGGAAACTGTGCAAGACCCTTTGATCAGACCGGAGGGCACTATAATCCCGGCAACATGCCCCACCCGCAGCATGCGGGCGATATGCCGCCTCTTCTCGGAAATCAGGGCTACGCCTATCAGGTATTCTATGACAAACGCTTCTCTATTGATGAGATCATCGGACGTTCGGTTATTATCCACAGTCACGCAGATGACTTTGCAAGCCAGCCTTCCGGAAATTCCGGAGATAAAATCGGGTGCGGAACTATCAGATTTATGGTACACTGACATTATACTTTGAAATAACGGCAGAAGCCACACCTGACCTTTTCATCCGGAAGGCTGCCTGCGGAAAGGAATTACAAATGTCTCTATTATGTACGATTGCCGGCATCTTTTGCCTTGTTTATTTTTTTCTGCTTCTCCTGTACAGCGGATTTACCTCCGCCTTTTATCTGATCTGGCCCCTCCTGGCAGCCGGATTCTTTACCGCCGGATGGCTCTTTAGAATCCGCTTCTGGCAGCGCCTTCCGTCCGCACTGCGGATTGGATTTGTTCTTTTATTCTGTGTCTGCCTGATCTTCTTTCTCAGTGTGGAGGGAATGATTCTGAAGGGTTCCCTGCAGACGCCTGCGGACACTCAGGATTATGTCATCGTACTGGGCGCTCATGTACGGGAAAGCGGACCCAGCAAAGCGCTTGCCCTGAGACTTGACAAAGCTCTGGAATATGCCTTTGACCATCCCTCCTCCATCCTCATTGTCTCCGGCGGTCAGGGCAGTAATGAACCCTGCACTGAAAGCTCTGCCATGAAAAAATACCTGACAGATCGGGGAGTCCCCGAAAACCGGGTGCTGGAGGAAAATCGTTCCACCAACACGCGGGAAAACCTGATATTCTCAAAAGAGCTTCTTCCCGGGGATGTATCCGTCGGAATCATCAGCAACGGCTTCCATATCTGCCGCGCCCTGCATCTGGCGGAAACACTTGGGTATAGCAATGTCAGCGGCATTCCGGCCAAAAGTGATCTGGCCACCCAGCCGACAAATCTTTTAAGAGAATTTTTCGCCGTCGTGAAGGATTTCTGGATGATACGATAAACATAAAATGACAGTCGTCCGGGCAAATGTCCAAACGGCTGTCATTATTTTTTTACAGATTACAAAAACATCAGTCGATTTTCTGCAGCAGTCAGATAGTCATTCTCTGCCTCATGGAAGGAGCCGTCCGCCAGCTCTGCCAGCCTTGTATCGATCGGCATCTTGCCCAGCACCGGAAGATTCAGTTCTTCCGCCAGCGCGTCAATTCCGCTCTCGCCGAAAATACGGAATTCCTTTCCGCAGTCCGGACATACCACATAGCTGTAATTTTCCACCAGGCCCAGCACCGGAATGTTCATGCTTCCGGCCATATTCAGAGCCTTCTTGACAATCAGGCGCACCAGCTCCTGAGGGGAGGTAACCATAATAATGCCCTCCACCGGAACAGATTGAAAGACGGTCAGCGGCACATCACCCGTTCCGGGCGGCATATCCACAAACAGATAATCCAGTTCTCCCCAGGCCACATCGCTCCAGAACTGCTTCACCATATTGGCGAGAATCGGTCCCCTCCAGATAACCGGGGATTCTTCGTCCGGAAGCAGCAGATTAATAGACATAACACGGATGCCATTGCCGGTGTATATAGGCTGAATACATTCATCTGCCATTCCTGCCGGGCCGTGCAGACCGTACATCTTAGGGATGGACGGGCCTGTAATATCTGCATCCAGAATACCTACCGAGTATCCCTGGGAAGCCATCTGGTTTGCCAAAGAAGCAGTGACCATGGATTTACCGACGCCGCCCTTTCCGCTGACAACGCCTATCACATGTTTAATGTTGGAATACGGGTTCTGTTCCACCAGCATACTCTTTGGGTTCTCTTTGCTTGGACAGCCTTCACAGCTCTCCCGGGTACAGCTTGTGCTGCTGCATTCTTTTTCTGCCATATGCAAAATACCTCTCTTTATCTTTTTTCTTATCTAAAACGATTACATTCAAACCTCTGCATCATAGACAGACAGTTCAGAATCTCATCGTATTTTTCCTGTATCGTCTTTTTCTCCACCACCAGATCCAGTGAAATCGCAATATTATTCAGTAAATTTTCATCCATACGATTTCTGTGGTATACCATAAGGTGCATCTTCTCCTCCAGTGTCTCTGCATCCAGAAATTCCAGAAGAATCGGATTCACCTCTCCTTCCGCATAGTCCTCTTCTGCTTCGGCATTCTGAAGGTACTCCTCCTGCTTTTTCACCGGTTCTTCCAAAGACTGCGTCTCCGTCTTTCCGTAAAGCTGTTCCACGCTCTTCGCCTGCTCTGTATTATCTCCGGTTTCCCCCATATTTACCAGCTCAAACCGATACTTTTGCGTCACCTCCGGATATTTCTTATGGTCAACCTCGCTTATGAACATCTCATACGGACGCGCATAGATCCGATAGTCTCCATAGAGCGCCTGATAAACTACCATTTTTTCTCCGGTTTCCGAATGTTCCGCCACTGCCATAATTTGATACAAATGGTTCTTAAAATGTCTGTAAAACTGTCCCTGCCGAACTTCGCGCATAACTGACTTCAGCCTCCATACCTCTATTGCCTTCGCGTACATTATAGCACTCTTTTTCGGCTTATGCCACGGGAATTTTTCATTCCGGGGCTTTCCTGGCATACCAGCACAAGAAAGCCCCTTTTATACATATCTGTCTGCATAAAAGAGGCTTTTATTTTCCGTATGCTTTTACCTTGCAGGACACAAAAGGATTGCGCTGTATTTTTCCTGTATCTTTCTTATCTCACTAACAGGTGGCTCCTCCTGCCGTATGCAGGTTCGCTGACAGAATCTCTTCCTTTCTTCCTAAAATTTCATCAGATAAAAGCTGAGCTTCCACGTTCTCAAAACCAAGTCTGTCAATCGTCTGTGAAAAACGTTCCCCTGTCTTACCCTGCTCTCTGAACAGAAGAATCGCTTTTTCAATGACTGATAAAGCCTCTTCCTTATCCGTAAATATCTTGCTCAGCGGACGGCCCTGGGCAACCTTCTTGCCCCAGCGTCCTCCGATATAGATCTTATAGCCATAGGTTCCGTCCTCGATAGCGTCAAATGTACATTTTCCTACGCAGCGCCCGCAGTTGTTGCAGACTTCCTTATCAATCTCCAGAATGCCGTCAACCACTTTAGCCGCTCCAACCGAACAGACCTTCTCAATCGCGCATTTTTTGCATCCGTTGCAGGAATCCTCGTCAAAGCTCGGGATTAGCTGTCCAATGATCCCTAAGTCGTTCAGATCCGGCTTTACACAGTTATTCGGGCATCCGCCCACGGCGATTTTGAATTTATGGGGCAGCAGTACTGACCGGTAGCCAACATAAAATCTCTCATGAATCTCTCTGGAAAGCGCAAAGGAATCCAGAAGGCCATACTGACAGGTAGTGCCTTTGCACGCAACAACCGGACGGACCTTGGACCCGGTTCCGCCTGTTACAAGGCCCTCCCTGGCAATATATTCCTGAAATTCCTCAATCTTGTCATACGGAATCCCCGGTACCTCCACTGTGAGACGAGTTGTAAACTCTACCTCGCCGCTTCCGAACTTCTCCGCTGCCTCCGCAATACACCTTTGCTGCGCTGCGGTAATCTTACCATTGACGGTAATAATACGTCCGTTAAAATTATCGGTTCCTTTGTTGTTCAAAAAACCCATAGCCTTTACTCTTTTCTCGTCAGCCGGGCTTACTGTAAGTGGCGCCATACTATTTACCTCCGTTTTCTTAAATCAGTTCTCTGCGTCTATTTCATTAAAGGCTGTACCGCCTTCAAGAGCCTTGGTATTTGTATAACCATAAAATTTCATACGATTCTGTGCCATATATGCACGTTTTCCTTTTGCGCATACGAGAAGAAGCCTTTCATCCTTTGCAAGTCCTTCCACTTCGCCTGCAATCTTGGACAGATTCACATACGGAGCGCTGTCGATGGACGGCTGCAGGGATACGTCCACAATCCTGTAGCCCTCTGCCGCGCCGGCTGCAAACTCTGCCGGACTCATGCTGTCCAGATCCCCGTCCATCTTGTTCATCAGGACGTTTACCGCATGTGCCAGCGGATGAATTGCCGTGGAAAACGGGGGAGCATATGCAAAATCCATATCCGCAATCTCATCTACGGTTGCTTTCATAGCAACGGCTGCCACACAGGTATCCACAACCTTGTCAACCGCGCCCTTTCCAAGCGCCTGAACGCCCAGAAGCCTTCTGCTTGCCTTATCCGCAACCAGCTTAATGATAAAGCTGCCTGCTCCCGGCATATAGTGCGCTTTGTCGTCAGTTACCACAATTACGCTCACCGCATCATAGCCTGCATCCTTTGCCTGTGCCTCGGACATTCCGGTCTTACCTGCATTCAGTTCCGGAAGCTGGCATACTGCAGTTCCCATTGCTCCATGATATGAAATATCCTTTCCCGCTATATTTTTTGCCGCCATACGTCCGGTAATATTTGCGGTGGAGCCCATTGGAGACCATGCCGCCGCCCCGGTAATACGGTTGATTACCATTGCGCAGTCGCCTACCGCATAGATATCCGGATCATTCGTCTGCATATGATCATTCACAATGACGGTTTTATTCGGTGCCAGCTCAATTCCCGTATCTGCCAGAAATGCAGTATTCGCGCGGATACCGATGGAAAGAACAACCGCGTCCGCCTTCAGGGCCCGTTTATCGGTCTGAACCTTCTCTACCTTGCCTTCACCAGTCACACCCTCAAACCTGGTTCCGGTCATAGTATTGATGCCCCGCTCCGCCAGATGGTTTTCCACAAATACCTGAATCTCCTCGTCGAATCCCGGAAGTACATGCGGCGCCATATCCAGCACGTTGCAGCGTACGCCCATGGAGGTTAGATTCTCTGCAATCTCAAGACCAATGAAGCCGCCGCCTACTACGACCGCTCTTTTGATTCCGCCTGCCTCGATGGCCGCTCTTAAGCTCACTGCATCATCCGGCGTTCTCATAAAAAATACCTGCGGCAGATCCAGTCCCGGAAGAGGCGGCTTGATCGGCGATGCACCGGAAGCAATGACCAGCTTGTCATAAGCCCATCTGCTTATCCCGCCGTTTTCATCCACTGCCTCCACCGTCTTGGCCGCACGGTCCACTTTGGTCACTTCCATACCGGTCATAACCTTTGCTCCGGTCAGTCCCTCGAATTTCTCCGGGGTGTTCACAACCAGCTCCTCACGGGTCGGAATGACTTTGCCCACATAATAGGGAAGTCCGCAGCCTGCGTAAGAAATGTCCTTCCCTTTGGTAAGGATCGTCACCTCTGCGCCCCGGTCTTCTCTTTTCAGTTTTGCCGCAACCTTGGTTCCGGCTGCAACACCGCCAATAATAATTACTTTCACGTCCGCATCTCCTTTACTTTGAATATCGTATTGTGATCATTATAGCACTTGTTTCATGAACTTAAAAATGGTATTATTCTATCAGTATTATAGGTATATCCTATAACTCAATTTTATTTTTACAGCAGGGGAAACAAAATCCATGACAATCCGACATTTGAAAATATTTATCGCCGTAGCAGAATGCGGCTCTATGAATACTGCGGCTAAAAATTTGTTTCTTTCCCAGCCAACCATCAGTCAGGCAATCAGGGAGCTGGAAGAGTACTATGATACACGGCTTTTTGACCGGCTCTCCAAAAGACTCCATATCACGCCGGCCGGGCAGGAGCTGTTAAACAGCGCCTATCCGGTTGTGGGACAGTTCGAGCAGATCGACCGGAACATGCGCAAAAACAACCTGAAGGATCTGCTCCGCATCGGTTCCACCATTACTGTAGGCTCCTGTCTGATATCCAATATTCTGAATGATTTTAACTGTCTGATGCCGGACACTGAGACTTATACGTTTATCGGAAATACTCACACTATCGAGGAAAAGCTTCTGAAATCCGAACTGGATATCGCGCTTGTGGAAGGGGAAATCCACCGCCCGGATCTAATCACTGTTCCGTCTATCCGGGATTTTCTCGTGCTTGGCTGTGCAGAGGATCATCCTTTTGCCTGCCGCGAGGAAGTATGCGTAACCGAGTTGGAAAACCAGAAGTTTGTTATGAGAGAGCCCGGAAGCGGCACGAGAGCATTGTTTGACCAGTTTATCGCACGGCACAAGCTGAATATCCGCATTTCCTGGGAAGCCACCTGTCCTGACGCCTTCCGAAATGCGATCCTGTACAATCATTGCCTGGCCGTCGTTTCCGTCCGGCTGCTGGAACGGGACATAAGAAGCAGGACCATCCGGATTTTCAATCCTCAGACTACAGAGCTGGAACGCTCTTTCAGCCTGGCATATCACAAAGACAAGGTATTCACGCCCTCCATGGAAATCATACGGAATATCGTGGCCCACTACCAGCAGCCCGACTGGCTGAACAACATTCCCGTAGGCACGCTGTCTGACCGGGCCTAAACCCAGGCGGAATCCATACGGAGCATTTTCATTTCACAGAAGGCAGTTTTCAATCATAAAACAAAAATGCTCCGGAACTGTTTTCCGGAGCTTAAAGCAGGGACAGAAGGACTCGAACCCTCGACATTTGGTTTTGGAGACCAACGTTCTACCAACTGAACTATATCCCTGTATCTTTGCCACCCCGATACTATATCACATTTTCCGACAGAATTCAAATATTTTTTCACCGCGGACTGAAGGCTTATTCTCTTTCCCGCCCGCTCCTCCGGCCGCCGCATCTCTATCCTCTATCCGGCAACTACCCGCAGCGCATCCTTTACCGTAGCAGCGCCCACCAGTTCAATCCCTTTGATGTTCTTCACCTGTTCCATACTGCTCTTTGGGAGAATCACCCGGGAAAAGCCGAGTCTTTTCGCCTCCTGGACTCTCTGCTGCGCCATGCTGACCGCACGGACCTCACCGCTTAGTCCCACTTCTCCGAATACAATCGTTTTCTCCGGAACCGGAATATCCTTGTAGCTGGAGATCACTGCCAGAACAAGAGCCAGATCCATAGCCGGCTCATTCAGCCGGATACCTCCTGCCACATTTACATATGCATCAAAGCCGGACAGCGGAAGATTCAGACGTTTTTCCAGCACTGCCATAAGAAGGCTCACTCGATTGTAATCAATTCCCGCCGCCGTTCTTCTGGGAAGCCCGAAATTCGTTCTGCACACCAGAGCCTGCACCTCCAGAAGCATCGGCCTCGTTCCTTCCATCGTACAGACAACCACAGATCCGGAGGCCCCCTCCGGCTTTCCGCTTAACATATATTCCGAAGGATTCGGAACCTCCCGAAGTCCTGTATCCAGCATTTCAAAGACGCCAATCTCATTCGTGGAGCCGAACCGGTTCTTTACACCCCTCAGAATTCGATATGAGGCATGGCGATCCCCTTCAAAATAGAGAACCGTATCCACCATATGCTCCAGTACCCTGGGTCCTGCCACCGTTCCTTCTTTTGTCACATGCCCCACAATAAAAATCGTAATATTCTGTTCCTTTGCCAGCCTCATCAGCACTCCCGTCGCTTCCCTCACCTGGGATACGCTTCCGGGCGCGGAAGAGATCTCCTCCTGATACATGGTCTGAATGGAATCAATAATAACAACCTGGGGACCCTCCTGAAGAACCACGGCCTCGATATCCGCAAGATTGGTCTCGCACAGAAGCCTGAGACTGTCCTGAAAGGTCCCGATCCGGGAGGCGCGCAGCTTAATCTGCTGCAGGGATTCCTCACCCGATATATAGAGAACCCCGGAAAGCCTCTCCGCCAGATTCCTGCAGACCTGCAGGAGCAGCGTAGATTTCCCGATGCCGGGATCTCCTCCTACCAGCACCAGGGAACCGGGGACAATTCCCCCGCCCAGTACCTGATCAAGCTCCGCCATCCCTGTGGAAATACGCTCCTGATTCTTTGATTCTATATGCTCCAGAGAAACCGGACTTTTCCGTTCTCCCGTCCTCCTTCTTCCCGCCGGCGCGCCTTTTTGCTTCGGCGCTGCCGGCTCTTCCGCAAAGGTATTCCATTCTCTGCACGCCGGACATTGTCCGGACCATTTGGCGGATTCATATCCGCAGCTTTGGCAGAAAAATAGGGTTCCGCCTTTTTTCATACATATCCCCCGGTTCTATGCTTCCTTTGTAATTATTTTCACCTTGCCGTTCACTACCCTCACATCCACATGGCTTCCTTCCGAAATCTTTCCTTCCAGAATCTCATCTGCCAGCAGATCCTCCAGCCTGCTCTGAATGGCGCGCTTTAACGGACGGGCGCCGTATTTGGCATCATAGCCTGTTTCCGCCAGCCACTTTTTCACCGAATCCTTAAAGGATACATGGATGGAAAGCTGCTCCTGGCATCGTTTTTCCAGCTCCTGAAGCAGCATGCCCGCAATTCGGGAAATCTCCTCCTTCTGCAGCATATGGAAGACAATCGTCTCATCAATACGGTTCAGAAATTCCGGCTTGAAAATCTGCTTCACCTCATTCATAACGCTGTTTTTCATAAACTCATAGTCCTGTTTTGCGTTATCCGATGAAGAAAATCCCAGCTTCTTCGGAGTCACAATAGAGCTTGCTCCTGCATTGGAGGTCATAATGATAACCGTATTCTTAAAATCCACCTTCCTGCCCTGGGAATCCGTGATATGCCCGTCATCCAGCACCTGCAGAAGAATATTGAACACATCGGGATGGGCCTTCTCTATCTCGTCAAACAAAATTACGGCATACGGATTTCGGCGTACCTTCTCGCTTAACTGTCCGCCGTCATCGTGTCCTACATAACCCGGAGGCGAGCCTATCATCTTTGCCACGCTGTGCTTCTCCATATATTCGGACATATCGACCCGGATCATCGCATCCTCTCTGCCAAACAATACTTCCGCCAGCGCCTTGGACAGTTCCGTCTTTCCTACTCCGGTAGGTCCCAGAAACAGGAAAGAACCTATCGGACGCTTTGGATCTTTTAAGCCCACGCGTCCCCGCTTCACCGCCTTTGCAACCGCTGACACTGCTTCGTCCTGGCCCACAACTCTTTTATGAAGCGTCTGCTCCAGACGGCGCAGTCTCTGGGATTCTGCTTCCGCCAGACGCTGTACCGGAATTTTCGTCCATCGGGAAACCGTCAGAGCAATCTGTTCTTCCGTCACTGTATTGGATGTCCTGCGCCCTCTGCGGCGCTCCTTCCCATCCAGCCTGCCCTCCAGCTCCTGTATTTTACTGCGCCATTCCCTGGCCTCTGAGATATTCCCTGCCATCAGGGCCGCCTCCAGGCCGCTCCTGGCCCTCGCCAGCCTCTCTCCCGCATCCTGCCGCTCATCCCCGGCGGCATACCGGCCGACCCGAATACTGGCCGCTGTCTCATCCACCAGGTCAATGGCCTTATCAGGAAGAAAACGGTCGTTAATATAGCGGGCAGACAGCTTTGCAGCCGCTTCCAGAGCACCGTCCGTGATAATTACCTTATGATGCTGCTCATAATAGGGGCGCAGCCCCCTTAGAATCTCTATGGTCTGCATCACATCCGCTTCCTCCACCGTAATCGGCTGAAAACGCCTTTCCAGCGCCGCGTCCTTCTCAATATGCCTGCGGTACTCCTCCAAAGTTGTGGCCCCGATAATCTGGATCTCTCCTCTCGCCATAGCAGGCTTCAGAATATTGGAGGCATCCATGGCCCCCTCTGCTCCCCCTGCTCCAATGATTGTATGCAGCTCGTCAATAAACAAAAGCACATTTCCGTCCCGGCGGACCTCCTCAAGCACATTTTTAATCCGCTCTTCAAACTCTCCGCGATATTTGGAGCCGGCCACCATAGCAGTCAGATCCAAAATACAGAGTCTTTTTCCCCGAATCGTATCCGGCACCTTTCCCCCTGTGATACGGGCGGCCAGTCCTTCCACGATAGCGGTCTTGCCTACGCCCGGTTCGCCTATCAGGCAGGGATTGTTCTTTGTCCTGCGGCTTAATACCTGAATGACCCTCTGAATCTCTTCCTCGCGGCCAATCACGGGGTCAAGCTTTCCCTCCTCTGCCAGAGCAGTCAGATTCCGGCTGTACTGCTCCAATGTCTGCGTTCCCCGCGCTTTCTGCTCCTCTTTATACTCGGAAGCCTTTTCACCCATAGAAGAAATGAGCTCTGTATACAAATCCTTGAGACGGATATTCATCGTATTCAAAAGCCGGGAGCCTATACACTCCCCATCCTTTAAGATCGCAATCAGAATATGCTCTGTACCGACCAGATCCTCGCAGAAACGCTTTGCCTCCACAGCCGCGTCATCCAGTATTTTCCGCGCTCTTGGAGTAAACTCTCTCTTTCCCGCAAGCGCCGTTTTTCCTTCCGGGGCAATCAACTGGCTGATCATGCTTACCAACCCCTTCTCCGTCACACCGGCATTTGACAGCACCTGCCCCGCCGCGCTGGAGTTTCCTCTTAAAAGCCCTATCAGAATATGCTCCGTGCCTGTATATGGCTGGTCAAGCTGAGCGGACACCTTTTTCGCGGTTCTCAGCGCCTGCTCGGCTTTTTCCGTATAAGTCTGCATAAATCTCCTCCTTTATTCTCCGTATTCCGCATAGATTTCGTCAATCAGCGCGTGAACCTCTTTACGGGATATATTTTTACAGCTTCCTTTTGCCAAAATGACAAGCAGCTCCTTTTTCATCTCATTTACCGCTTTTCTTTTATCTGCGTCAATGTCTACCACCGCCCCGTATCTCCGATCCAGCCGGATATATCCCTCCTGTTTTAAAAGAGAATATGCTTTGTTGACCGTGTGCATGTTAATGCCGATCTCATCCGCAAGCTGCCGGACACTTGGCAGAGCGTCTCCCTCGCGAAGTCTGGATGTGGCAATCCCGATGATAATCTGATTGCACAACTGAACATAAAAAGCTTCATCACTGTTAAAATCAATTTCCAGATACATGTTATTACCCATCCTTTGTTAAAATAAAATAAAGTAAAGTCAATTATATTTGTTATAGCCATAGTATAACAATCCCGGCTCTTCCGGTCAACTGCGGATTAAAAAAACAGCAACATAAGAATGGGACTGCCTGCGGCAATCCCACCTTTTTATTCTTCATCATCCAGATCAATAATCTCCAGATCCATATCCTCATCCTTCGGATTTTCCTCGTCCGGCTCCCGGAAGTCCACCTCATTCTCTTCCAGATTTCCTACAATATATTCTCCGGAACCATTTTTACAGGCCTCTTCCTCCTCGTCGTCCTTCTCATGCTCCGGAAGCTCCATCTTCCTCATACGCAGATACAAAAATACAATCACATTGCACAGGGCTATGATAAGGAAGGTCATAATCATGATAATCGTAAGGCGGCGTCCCATATCCGTATTATACCGTTTCAACTGGTGGGCCGCTTCTTCCCTCAGCCCCGTTTCTCTTGTCTCCAGCTCAATAATATAATTCTGCTCTCCCTGATAGGCCACCTCATCGAATAGCTGCAGGGAATCCTTATCATAATCATAGCTGTACCAGGCCTTTTCCCCGTCCTGATTGATTCCGTAAATAAGATAGCGGTTGGAATCATCCGGTATCTCATCCACGCCGTCAATAATCACATGCTTATAGGCAGGAATCGTATATTTGGGTCCCCAGGGCATATCCACATAGGAATACCGGGTAGGTATATAAATTCCTTCGTCCGGCTCGATAAGGATCACCTTATCCGTTCCGCTTTTCATCTTAACATACGGAATCACATTTCCGGTATCCGGATTATAGACAAAATTGTCACGGTAGCTTCCATTGTCGCTCCGCAGCCTTACCACATAGAGATCCAGCTTGTTGTGTTTCAGAACACGGCTGTCAATTCCCTGAATATCCAGATGAGTCACATCAAAGCCAGCCAGATCATCCGGACGGCGTACATAGAAAGTACGCTCGTCAATAACGAAGCTGGCACGCTCTTCGCCCTCTTCCTCTTCTTCCGATTCTTCGTCCTTTTCATCCGTATTTTCCGCCGCCCCCTCCTGGGAGGTCCCGCCGCTCAGCACATCGATCTCTTTGCCGTTGACCGTAACCACACAGGAGGTAACCGACAGACTTGTGTCCTCATCGGATTTTCCCTTGAACTTTATCGAAAAGACGGCTGTCGTATCACCCGGCTTACTGCTTAACTGAACGCTGCCGTTACCCCCGTTCCCGGAGAAATTATTCCCCCCGCTGCCGGACATATAGGTCAGAACGTCCTTGTCATAGGAAATCGTAATCGCCGCGGCATCCATATCTTCATCGTTTGTAATCGTATATTCCGCAGACACAATCTCACCCGTCACTGCGGTCAGCTCTGTACTGCCTTCCACCGAAGGAGCTGCCGTTACCGTCATGCCAAAACATAAAAGCAGTCCGGCAATCATGACTGTGGACTTCTTCCATAA
>VSNE01000003.1 GCA_009774155.1 Lachnospiraceae bacterium | reverse complement strand
CGATTCTGGGATAAAACAGCGCAGGTTCTTTATAATGAACTGGTATGGGGCGGCGGTTTTACCATGTACTCTGTTATCATGGGGCATATGGGTACGGACGCAGTGGCAGCAAACAGTATTGCAAATATTTCTAAAAACCTTATTATATGTCTGTGTCTTGGTTTGGGAAACGCCGGAAGCATTATCGTCGGGAACCGGCTTGGGGCGGACCGTTTTGAAGAGGCGAGGCATGCCGGAAAAGTATTGACGAAGGTATCCGTCCTGTGCGGCGCATTGTCAGGAATCCTGCTGCTTGCCTTATCTCCCGCCATTATCAGGTTTGCAGGACTGACGCCGCAGGCGAGGGAATATCTAAAGGGAATGTTTGCTATCTGCGCCTATTATTTGGCAGGCAAGTCCGTAAACAGTATGACAATAGGCGGTATTTTTCCGGCCGGGGGAGATTCGCGGTTCGGGCTGCTCTGTGACGCGGTGACATTATGGTGCATTACAATACCGATTGGGTGCCTGTGCGCATTTGTCTGGAGGCTTCCCGTGCTCACTGTATATTTTGCCCTGAATTTAGATGAAATTGTAAAATTACCGGTAGTTTACCGGCATTATAAAAAATTTAAATGGTTAAAAAATTTAACAAATGGAGGTACGCAAAATGAGTGAAATGAAAGAAAGACTGCATACCGGGGAGCTTTATCTTCCGGGGGATGAAGAGATTATGAAGGAGCAGGTCGTTTATCAGGATAAGCTGTGCGACTACAATATGACAAAGCCTTCCGAATCAGAAAAAAGGATGGAAATGTTAAAGGATATGCTTGGCGACTGCGGCGAGGGTGTATATATTGAAGCACCCTTTTACTCAAACTTTGGCGGGCACCACTGCCATTTCGGAAATATGGTTTATGCAAATTATCACCTGACGTGTGTGGACGATACCCATATTTATGTCGGTGATTATACTATGTTTGGCCCCAATGTGACCATTGCCACAGCCGGCCATCCGATTCTGCCGGAGCTTCGTGAACAGCTGTACCAATATAATATGCCGGTTCATATCGGAAGAAACTGCTGGATTGGCGCAGGCGCAGTTATTCTGCCGGGGGTTACGATTGGAGACAACTCTGTCATCGGCGCGGGAAGTGTGGTGACAAAGGATATTCCCGCAAATGTTGTTGCGGTTGGAAACCCCTGCAGGGTGATGCGCGGGATCAGTGAGCATGACAGAGAATACTATTACAGGGACAGAAAAATTCCCGTAAAAAAATAGAACCGTATTTTAGCGGACAGATTTATGGGTTTAGGAGGATTAGTATATGTTTGCAGATTATCATGTACATACAGAGTTCAGCGACGACTCTGTATATCCGATGGAACAGGTGATAAAGGACGCCATAGCTATGCAGATGGATGAAATTTGTTTTACGGATCATGTGGACTATGGTGTAAAAGAAGACCGGGATTGTTCCCGTCCGATACAATATCGGGGAAGCGAGCCGCTTGCAAATGTAGATTATCCGGTATATTTTTCTGAAATACAGAAGCTTCGGTCCCTATACGATACGCAGATCCATATAAAAATGGGTTTGGAGTTTGGCATGCAAAGACATACGATACCGCAATATGAAGCCTTATTTGCAGAATATCCTTTCGACTTTATTATTTTGTCGGTACATCAGGTGGAGGACAAGGAATTTTGGACACAGGATTTTCAAAAAGGAAAAAGCCAAAAGGAATATAATGAGAAATATTATGAAGAAATGCTGAGTATTGTAAATGCATATCAAAATTACAGCGTACTCGGCCATATGGCTCTTATTGTCCGCTATGACTCATACGGCACTTATCCATTTAAAGAAGTAAAACCTATTATTTCAGAAATATTAAAAGCTATCATCAAAAACGGCAAGGGGCTGGAGCTGAATACTTCTTACCGAAGATATGGATTAAAGGATACGACTCCGTCTGTGGATATACTAAAGCTTTATCGGAATATGGGCGGTGAAATTATTACGATAGGGAGTGACAGCCATAAACCGGGGCATCTGGGGGCGTATATTGATGAGGCGAAGGATTTACTGAAAAATTTAGGATTTCGTTTTTTCTGCACTTATAATAAAATGCAGCCGATTTATCACACATTATAGAAAAGATTCAGAGTCAACCTTCCCGGATTTTATGGTATAATGTGTTATGTCCGATCCTGCTGACGGAGTGCAGGGCGAACGGCGGCGTTCATCCGAATAAATGTATCTGCTTACGATTCATAAAATTAAGAGATTAAATAAACACTGTATTCCTGAGTTTCCGTTGCTTTTTCGATGACAGAATGATACACTTAGACACAACGAAAGGGCATTGTAAAATTAAGGTGAATGAAAGTTGCAGACAGAGGTAATCAGGATAGAGAGAAATAATATCAATGCGCAGATTATGCAGAAGGCAGGGAGCATTTTAAAGTCAGGGGGCCTGGTAGCATTCCCTACGGAAACCGTATATGGCCTTGGAGCTGATGCCCTGAACACGGAAGCGGCGGAAAAAATCTACGCGGCAAAGGGAAGGCCTTCGGACAATCCGCTGATTATCCATATAGCGGATATGGGGCATCTGGATAAAATCGTGAAGTATGTTCCCGATGAAGCCAAAAAGCTTGCAGACGCCTTTTGGCCCGGGCCTCTTACTATGATATTGAATAAAAGCGCCTGTGTCCCTTACGGAACGACAGGCGGCCTTGATACGGTAGCAGTCAGAATGCCGTCGGATAAAATTGCACAGGAGCTGATTCGCCGGGGCGGAGGATATGTGGCGGCGCCCAGCGCCAATATTTCGGGGAGGCCGAGTCCTACAACCGCCCAGCATGTTTATGAGGATATGAACGGCCGGATACCGCTGATTCTGGACGGAGGCGCAGTGGAGATTGGGCTGGAATCCACGATTGTGGATCTGACGGCGGATGTGCCTGTGATTCTCAGGCCGGGGTATATTTCCCTGGCGATGGTACAGGCTATCTTAGGAAGAGCGGAGATGGACAGAGGACTGATCGCCGATGATTCCGGTATCCGTCCTAAAGCGCCGGGGATGAAATATCGTCATTATGCGCCGAAAGCAGAGCTTAAAATTATTGAAGGTCCCATAGACAGGGTGATTTCTTACATCAATCAAAGAGCGGACGGTTCCCGGCGGATAGGTATTATCTGCACAGAGGAGACAAGGGAAGCTTATCCGCATGGCGATATAAAATCTATTGGTTCCAGAAAAAACGAGCTTTCTATTGCCAATCATCTGTTTGAGGTTTTGAGAGAATTTGATGAGGACGGCGTGGAGGCAATCTATTCGGAGTCTTTTGAGGCTCCGGGGCTGGGGCAGGCAATTATGAACCGGCTGCTGAAAGCAGCCGGACATCAGAGAATTGATGTCTCTGAATAACAGGAGGACAGAAGAGATGGCAAAGGTAGTAATTATGGAGCACCCGTTAATTCAGCACAAGATCGGGATTATCAGGAGACAGGAGACAGGCTCCAGAGATTTCCGGCATATGATCAGTGAAATAGCTATGCTGATGTGCTACGAAGCGACCAGAGACTTAAAGCTTGCGGATGTGGAGATCGACACCCCTATCTGTCATATGACTGCGAAGGAGCTGGAAGGCAAAAAGCTGGCGGTGGTGCCGATTCTGCGTGCGGGCCTCGGCATGGTTGACGGTATGCTGACCATGATCCCGGCGGCAAAGGTGGGGCATATTGGTCTGTACAGGAACGAAGAGACGCTGGAGCCGGTGGAATATTACTGTAAGCTTCCCCAGGACTGCGCAGAACGTGACGTGTTCGTGGTGGACCCTATGCTGGCAACCGGAGGGTCTGCTTCCGCGGCTCTTACAAAGCTGAAGGAAAGGGGCGTGAAAAATATCCGCTTTATGTGTATAATCGCAGCCCCGGATGGTATAAAGCGTCTGCAGAGAGAACATCCGGATGTGGATATTTATGTCGGGGCGCTGGATGATCATCTGAATGAGAACGGATATATTGTGCCTGGCCTGGGAGATGCGGGAGACCGTATTTTTGGAACGAAGTAGGTGGTTTTATGCCGGATAAGAGGATGGATTATATTTCCTGGGATGAATATTTTATGGGAATCGCATATCTGTCGGCTATGCGCTCCAAGGACCCGAACACTCAGGTGGGGGCATGCATTGTCAGCAGAGAGAATAAAATTCTTTCTGTAGGATATAATGGATTTCCAAAAGGATGTGATGACGATGAGTTTCCATGGAAGAGGGACGGAGACATATATGACAGTAAATATGCATACGTGACGCACAGCGAACTGAATGCGATTTTGAATTACCGGGGCGGCAGTCTGGAAGGAACCAAGCTGTATGTGACGCTGTTTCCGTGCAACGAATGCGCCAAGGCGATTATTCAGGCGGGGATTATAGAACTGGTCTATGCGGATGATAAATATCAGGGGACGCCGGCTAATCTTGCATCCAGAAGGATGCTGAAAGCAGCGGGAGTGAGAATGACTCCCTATGAAAAGGGCAATCGCACAATAAGGCTGGAACTGTAGTATAAAAAGGGCTGACGCGGTTTGCGTGAGCCTTTTGTTGCATTTGAAAGCAGAAAAAACCGGAATATTATGTAAATCGGGTACAGAGCACCGGGAATTTTATGGAAAAAATTGTACAGAATCCTAGAAAAAATGTGTTAATTTATTAACAAACAGGCGGTTTTTTTGTTGAAGTTGTAAAATAGATGTGATATAATCATAAACATGGCAAATAAAGGATAGTGATGTTATGCTGAAGTATTTTAAACAGGTAAGGTGGTGAAAATGTGTTAGAAGATACTCTGAAATCAGTAAAGGAAGCGGAGGCAAAGGCTGAAGCGACTATAAAGGAGGCTGAAGGCCAGGCAGCTTTGATTCTGGAGGAGGCTAAAACCAAAGCTCAGGCTTTGAAGGAGGACACTTTACAGAAGGTGAAATCCGGCAGTCAGGAAGCGTCAGACAAGGCCCGTGCCGAAAGCGACAAGCAGATGGCGGAGGCGGCTGCGGACGCACAGAAAGAGATTCAGGCGCTGAAGGAGCTGATTGTCCCAAAGAAAAAGGAGGCAGTAGAAAAGGTTATTGCGGCACTGGTTTAAGAAATGAAGCGAGAAAAGGAGGGATGTGAATATGGCAGTATTGCAGATGCAGCGGATCAGTATCTGTGCATTGAAGAAGAACAGGAAAGCGATCCTGGAACGTCTGCAGGAACTGGGAGCCATGGAGATCGATATCCAGCTTGAGGATGACAGCGGATATGTAAAGATGGATGTCAGCAATTCCAAGGCCAAATTTGAGAAGCAGGCTCAGACTGCGGACAGGGCACTGGAGATCCTGCAGCAGTATGTCCCGGAGAAGACCAGCATGCTGGCATCTCTGGCAGGCAAGCCCCTGATTGATAAGGGACTGTTTGAGAAAGCTGCAAGAAGTCAGGATAATTACATCGAGACAGCGCGCAGGATTGTGGCGCTGGATAAGCAGATTGCAGAGCAGAAGGCAAATATCCTGAAGATTCAGAACCAGATGGAGGCGTTGACCCCATGGATGGGTCTGTCTGTTCCGGTAAATTATAAGGGAACCCGTAAAACATCTGTGCTGATTGGTACGATTGCGGGAGCGGCCGGTCTGGAGGATATCTACAGCCTGATTGCAAAATCTGCGCCGGAAGTGGATGCGGTGGATGTTCAGGTGCTTTCCACGGATAAGGACTATACCTACCTGGCTGCTGTTTGTCTCACAAAGGATGTGCATCTGGTAGAGGAGGCGCTGCGCGCAGGAGGCTTTGCGAAGCCCGCACAGGCAGTAAACAAGGTTCCCGCAGAATACAGGAAAGAGCTTCAGGCAGAGATGGATGCATCCATACAGAAGGTGGAAGCGCTGGAAAAAGAGATTGCGGATAATGCCGGAAGCCGTCAGGATATCCGTCTTGTATCGGATTATTACCGTATCCGTGCAGAAAAGTATGAGGTATTAGGCAGAGTTCCGCAGACGGTGAATACATTTGCCTTAAGCGGATATGTTCCTGCATACCGTGCAGAAAAGGTGATCCGGGAGTTCTCAGACCGGTTTGATGCGGTTGTGGAGCTGGAAAAGATAAAAGAGGAGGAGGAGCCTCCGATTCTTCTGAAAAATAATCGGTTTTCAGAGTCAGTGGAAGGAGTGCTGGCATCCTTTGGTCTTCCTGGTAAGGGAGAAATGGACCCTACGTTTTTCACTTCCATTTTTTATGTCTTTTTGTTTGGACTGATGCTGAGCGATGCGGCATATGGACTTATTGTGGCGCTGGCATGCGGCTGGGCGCTTCTTAAGTTTCCGCGTATGGATAAGAACCTGAGAAAGTCGGTTCAGTTGTTTTTCTGGTGCGGGCTTTCTACCCTGGTGTGGGGGATCTTGTTCGGCGGATATTTCGGAGACGTGATCGATGTGGTGTCAGAGACATTCTTCGGGCATAAGGTAAGCATTCCCGCATTGTGGTTTGTTCCCCTGAATGAGCCGATGCGTATGCTTTTGTATTCTATGCTGTTCGGTGTGATTCATCTGTTTACAGGGCTTGCGCTGAAGGGATATATTTGCCTGAGAGATAAAAAATATGTGGACTTTGTATGCGATTGTGTGCTTTGGTTTTTGCTTCTGCTGGGATTGATTGGCATGCTGCTTCCCACAGATCTGTTTGCGGGCATTGCAGGGACAAAGATTGTATTCCCGGCGGCGGTCAGTGCAGGAGCAAAGTGGTTTGCCATTATCGGGGCGCTTGGCATCCTGCTTATGTCAGGGAGAGACAACAAGAACTTTGGCGTCCGCATCGCACTGGGCGCATACGATTTATATAACATTACCGGATGGTTAAGTGATGTGCTTTCTTATTCCCGTCTGCTGGCGCTTGGACTTGCAACCGGAGTAATTGCTTCTGTTGTAAATCAGATGGCAAGCATGGGCGGAAGAAACATCTTCGGAGTGATCATATTTATTCTTGTATTTTTAGTTGGGCATACATTTAATATAGGGATCAATCTTCTCGGTGCTTACGTGCATACCTGTCGTCTTCAGTATGTGGAATTCTTCGGAAAATTCTATGACGGCGGAGGAAGAGCATTTAATCCATTCAATTTAAAAACAAAATATGTTGATATTAAGGAGGAAAATTAATTATGTTATCAATGATTAGCGGAAATGGATGGGCGTTATTGGGAGCAGCGCTTGCAGTTATTCTTGCAGGCTGCGGTTCTGCTTACGGTGTAGGCGTAGCCGGACAAGCGGCTTCCGGCGTTGTTACAGAAGACCCAAGCAAATTTGCAAAGGTTCTGATCATGCAGCTTCTGCCGGGTACTCAGGGTATCTATGGTCTGCTGGTTGCATTCATCACTCTTTCCAAGGTTGGTCTTTTAGGCGGCGGCGCTGCTGAGATTGATGTAACCACCGGACTGATGATTCTGGCTGCCTGCCTCCCGATAGGTATTGTAGGTCTGGTATCCGCAATACATCAGGGAAAAACTTCTGTTGCAGCAATCGGCATCGTGGCAAAGAAACCGGATCAGTTCGGTAAAGCAATGCTGTTCCCGGCAATGGTTGAGACCTATGCGATTCTGGCTCTTCTGATCTCCATTCTTGCAATTACTTCTATCTAAGCTGCCGCAGGCGTTTCAGGAGAAGTAACTGTCAGCATATTATTAAGAAGGAGAGCTTTAGAATGACCGGATTGGAAAAAATTACAAGCCAGATTCAGGAAGAAGCCAAAGACTCCGCAGCAAAGAAACTGGAAGCTGCAAAAAAGGAAGCCGATGAGATTCTTGCGGAAGCAAAGAAGGCATGTGAGGCTATGGAGGCAGAAGCGGCAGAGAAGGATGCCCTTCTGAAAACGAACTATGAGAGCCGCGCAAAATCCTCCGCGGAGCAGCAGAGGAGAACCGCTCTTCTGCGTGCAAAACAGGAGATTATTGCGGATGTCATAGAGGAAGCCTATGTGACTTTGAAGAAAAAGGACGCAAAAGGCTATTTCCTGACAATGGAAAAAATATTGAAGACCTATGCACTGGCAGAGGATGGGGAAATCTATTTCTCCAAAGAGGATCTTGCCAGAATGCCGGCTGGTTTTGAGAAAAAAATTGAAGCGGCAGCAAAGGAAAGGGGCGGCAGCCTGGTTCTGAAAAAAGAGCCGAAAGCGATTGCAGACGGTTTTGTTCTTGTCTATGGAGGCATTGAAGAAAACTGCACCCTGAGAGCATTATTCGATGCAAAGAGAGATCAGCTTCAGGATCAAGTAAATGCAATCTTATTTTTATAAAAGCCGGTTCGCCAAAAAAGGAGGGTTATGATGTCTAAAACACAGTATACCTATGCGGTTGCGCGAATCCGTGCTTTGGAAGTGTCCCTGTTCTCGGCTTCGGTTATTGAGCAGCTCATTGCCTGCAAGGATGATGAGGCATGCCTTCGTTTCCTGCAGGAAAGAGGCTGGGGCGGCACTGATGTGCCGATGGATGCAGATGCTATTCTGACGAGAGAACGGGAGAAGATATGGGAGACCATCGGCGAGATGCATGTGGATATGGACGTATTCGATGTCCTGTCCTACGCCAGTTGGTTCCATAACCTGAAAGCTGCAGTCAAAGAAGTCTGCACCGGGAAAAGCGGTGCGAATATCTATTACGAGGGAACGCCCATATCCGGCGAAGAGATGGTGCGTATCGTAAAAGAAAAAGACTATAAAGCGCTGCCGGAAAATATGCAGGCGGCAGCAGAGGAGGCAGTGGATATACTGCTTCACTCGGGAGACGGACAGCTTTGCGATGTGGTTATTGACCGTGCTACCATGGAAGCCGTCAAGGAGGCGGGCAGATCATCCCGGGATGAGATTATCCGGGATTATGCGGAATCCACGGTTGCCGTAGCCAATATCAAGATCGCAGTGCGGGCTTCCAAAACCGCTAAGTCACTGGAATTCATGAAGCGCGCCATGGCGCCGTGCGACACCCTGAATGTGGATGGGCTGGCCCATGCGGCGCTGGCAGGCATGGATTCGATTATTGAATATTTAAATGGAAACGGATATGCAGAGGCAGCAGAGGCGCTGAAGGATTCGCCTTCTGCCTTTGAGCGCTGGTGTGATAACCGGATTATCCAGACCATCAAGCCTCAGAAGTCCAATCCGTTTTCTGTTGGGCCGCTGGTGGCATATGTCATTGCAAGGGAAAATGAGATTAAAACGGTGAGAATCATTCTTACCTGTAAGCAAAACGGCTTATCAGATGATTCCATCCGGGAAAGGGTAAGGGAAATGTATGTATAAGATAGCGGTAGTCGGCGCTTATGACAGCATCTATGGCTTTGCGACGCTGGGACTGGATACATTTCCGGTATCCAATGCCCAGGACGGAGAGAGAGTGCTGAAGATGCTGGGAGGCGGTGAATACGCGGTAATCTATATTACCGAGGCGCTTGCGGCAGAGCTGGCACATGAGATAAGCAAATACCGGGAGCAGGTGCTTCCGGCAGTGATCCAGATTCCGGGCGTATCCGGCAATACAGGCGCCGGAGTGGAGAGCGTGAAGAAATCTGTGGAGCAGGCTGTTGGCTCGGATATCATTTTTGGCGGGCAGCAGTAACAGAAAAGTAGGAAGGTGGGTGAACCCATTTAATGAGTAAAGGCACGATTAAAAAAGTAGCAGGGCCGCTGGTTATCGCTTCGGGTATGCGTGATGCAAACATGTTCGACGTGGTGCGTGTAAGTAAGCAGCGGCTTATCGGTGAGATCATCGAAATGCATGGAGACGAGGCATCCATCCAGGTATACGAGGAGACCTCAGGCCTTGGGCCCGGCGAGCCGGTAGAATCTACCGAAATGCCGTTGTCCGTAGAACTCGGACCAGGGCTTATTACCAGTATTTATGATGGTATCCAGCGTCCTCTGGACGACATTATGAAGGTATCGGGAAATAATCTGAAGCGCGGTGTGGAGGTTCCTTCTCTGAAGCGCGATTTGAAGTGGAACTTTGTACCAAGGGTAAAGGCCGGGGATGAGGTAGAAGCCGGAGACATTATCGGTACGGTACAGGAGACGGATGTTGTAGAACAGAGAATTATGATTCCCTACGGCATTCAGGGGAAGATTAAGGAGATTAAAGCAGGCGAGTTTACCGTAGAGGATGTGGTGGCGGTCGTTACCACAGAGGATGGCGACAAAGATGTTACCCTGATGCAGAAATGGCCGGTTCGTAAAGGCCGTCCGTATCTGAGAAAGCTGCCGCCCAGTATGCCGCTTATTACCGGCCAGCGGGTTGTGGATATGTTTTTCCCGATTGCCAAAGGCGGTGTGGCTGCCGTACCCGGGCCTTTCGGAAGCGGCAAGACGGTTATTCAGCATCAGCTTGCAAAATGGGCGGAGGCTGATATCGTGGTCTATATCGGCTGCGGTGAGCGCGGCAATGAGATGACCGACGTTCTGAATGAGTTCCCGGAGCTGAAGGACCCCAAGACCGGAAAATCCCTGATGGAGCGTACCGTTCTGATTGCGAATACTTCTGATATGCCTGTTGCTGCACGTGAGGCATCTATTTATACCGGCATTACGATTGCGGAATATTTCCGTGATATGGGATATTCCGTAGCATTGATGGCAGACTCTACCTCCCGCTGGGCAGAAGCGCTCCGTGAGATGTCCGGACGTCTGGAGGAGATGCCCGGTGAGGAAGGTTATCCGGCTTACCTTGGTTCCCGTCTGGCGCAGTTCTATGAGCGCGCGGGACACGTGATTAACCTTGGAAAAGAAGGCAGGGAAGGCGCGCTGTCTGTTATCGGAGCAGTATCTCCTCCCGGAGGTGACATTTCCGAGCCGGTATCTCAGGCGACGCTTCGTATTGTGAAGGTATTCTGGGGACTGGATTCTGCTCTGGCATACAAACGGCACTTCCCGGCAATTAACTGGCTGACCAGTTATTCCCTGTATCTGAATAATATTTCGGGATGGTTTGATAAGAATGTATCCGAAGAATGGATGGCCGGACGCCAGCAGATGATGTCTCTGCTTCAGGAGGAAGCGGAGCTGAATGAAATCGTGCAGATGGTAGGTATGGATGCGCTTTCCGCGCCGGATCGTCTGAAGATGGAGGCGGCGCGTTCCATTCGTGAGGATTTCCTGCATCAGAACTCTTTCCACGAGGTAGATACTTATACCTCTTTAAAGAAACAGCTCCTGATGATGAAGCTGGTTCTCGCTTATTATGATCAGTCTATGGAAGCATTAAAGAACGGAGCCGGCGTACAGGGCCTGATTAACATTCCGGTGCGTGAGCAGATTGGCCGTTATAAATATATAGTAGAAGAAAATCTGGATACAGAGTACGAGAATGTTCTGAAGGCTCTGGCTGTTCAGATTAAAGAAGTATGCGGAAGGGAGGACGCCTAAATGCCAAAGGAATACAGAACAATACAGGAAGTAGCCGGACCGCTGATGATGGTACAGGGCGTGGAAGGTGTCACCTATGACGAGCTGGGTGAAATCGAGCTGGCGAACGGCGAAACCCGCCGCTGCAAGGTTCTGGAGGTGAACGGAACTGATGCGATGGTACAGCTTTTTGAAAGCTCCACAGGTATCAACCTTTCTAACAGCAAGGTGCGCTTTCTCGGAAGAAGTATGGAGCTGGGAGCTTCCGAAGATATGCTGGGGCGTGTCTTTGACGGTATGGGACGTCCGATTGACGGAGGTCCTGAGATTCTTCCGGACAAACGTCTTGATATCAACGGCCTGCCTATGAACCCGGCGGCCAGAAGCTACCCGAATGAGTTCATTCAGACAGGCGTATCTGCCATTGACGGCCTGAATACCCTGGTCCGCGGCCAGAAGCTTCCTATTTTCTCCGCATCAGGTTTGCCTCATGCGGATCTTGCGGCTCAGATTGCAAGACAGGCGAAGGTTCGGGGAAAGGATGAAAAATTTGCGGTTGTATTTGCTGCTATGGGTATTACCTTTGAGGAATCCAACTTTTTCGTAGACAGCTTTAAAGAGACAGGCGCTATTGACCGTACCGTTTTATTTGTGAATCTGGCAAATGACCCTGCAGTTGAGCGTATTGCGACTCCGCGTATGGCTCTGACTGCGGCAGAGTATCTGGCTTTTGAAAAGGGTATGCATGTACTGGTTATTCTGACCGATATCACGAACTATGCAGATGCGCTGCGTGAGGTATCTGCGGCACGTAAGGAGGTTCCCGGACGCCGTGGTTATCCGGGCTACATGTATACGGACCTTGCTCAGATGTACGAACGTGCAGGACGCCAGAACGGAAAAGAAGGTTCTATTACCATGATTCCGATTCTGACCATGCCTGAGGAGGATAAGACCCATCCGATTCCTGACCTTACCGGATATATTACTGAGGGCCAGATTATTTTAAGCCGTGAACTTTACAGAAAGGGAATCAATCCGCCGATTGATGTTCTTCCCTCTCTGTCCCGTCTGAAGGATAAGGGTATCGGCGAGGGCAAGACCCGTGCGGATCATTCCAATACGCTGAACCAGTTGTTTGCAGCTTATGCCCGCGGTAAAGACGCAAAAGAGTTGATGACGATTCTGGGTGAAGCGGCGCTTTCGGATATTGACTTGATTTATGCTAAGTTTGCAGATGAATTTGAGAAGGAATACGTGTCTCAGGGATATCTGGCAGACAGGGATATCGAGGAAACTCTGAACATCGGCTGGAAGCTGCTGTCTATTCTGCCGAGAAGCGAGCTGAAACGTATTGATGATAAATATCTGGATCTCTACTATGGCAAATTCTAGAATAACCAAGACAGGAAGGGGGAAAAGCATTTGGCATCCTCGCAGGTGAATCCAACCCGAATGGAGCTGACCAAGCAGAAAAAAAAGCTGGTTACGGCCACTAAAGGCCATAAGCTTCTGAAGGATAAACGTGATGAATTGATGCGGCAGTTCCTGGATCTGGTTCGAGAGAATATGTCATTGCGTCAGAAGGTAGAAGCAGGCATTCAGGCAGCGAATAAAAATTTTGTCGTTGCAAAAGCCGGCATGTCGGAGGAAACTCTGCACACTGCACTGATGGCGCCAAAACAGGAGGTTTATCTGGAGACGGATAAAAAGAATGTTATGAGCGTGGATATTCCGGTATTTGAATACAAGACCAGAACTGCAGATGAAAATGATATCTATTCGTATGGTTTTGCCTTTACTTCCAGCGACCTGGACGATGCAGTCAAATCTCTGGCAGATGTTCTGCCGGAGATGCTGAAGCTGGCTGAGACGGAAAAAGCCTGCCAGCTTATGGCTGCGGAGATAGAAAAGACACGCCGCCGTGTGAATGCACTGGAGCATGTTATTATCCCGCAGGCCCGGGCCAATATCAAATATATAACCATGAAGCTGGACGAAAACGAGCGGTCAACGCAGATTCGTCTGATGAAGGTAAAAGATATGATGCTGGAGGAAGCACATCACTATAAAGAAAAACAGGCAGCGTATGAGGCTGAATAACAGCCCCATTATCTGTTCCGTAATAAAAAACAGCATGGCCGGATCGGTCCCTGCTGTTTTTTATTATGGAAGAAGTAAAGCTTTTTTGTGTGCCGCCTGAACAGAATTGTGCATATACCTATTATATAAAAAGAAGAATGGAGTCGGTTTCATGAAAGAAAACCGGGAGTGGAATCCTTATTATATGAATTCGCCCTATACAATGAATCCGGAGCAAAGAGCATTTCCCTGGCTCTATCCGTATGGAAATCAGATGAATTACTGGAGTCTGTGGAATTCTCCGGAACGTATGGAAGATGAGATGGACACAAAACGCCTGACGGAGCTTTATCCCTTGATGGCAAGAAGAATGCAGCCTTATGTGGAAGAGGTATGCAACCGCCTTGAATATCAGGGAAGCATGATGTATGATGAATATCCGGATCGGCTTTCGCTGCTCCGCAAGGCAAGGGAAGTGTGGGAGCAGGCGGAGAACGGAGAGGATTTTGGCGATCAGGCGCCGGTATGGGAACAGCTTCAGGATTTGATCGGCGTGCTGCTGCTGCAGGAAATGATGAGACGGAGAAAGAAGAACAGAAACCGTTTTCGCCCTTCCATGTATTGACCCGGAAAAAAAAGCTTGCTAAAATGAAATACAAAAGTCCGGCAGGGGCTTGCTTCAGGCCTTTTATTATGGAGAAAATAAATGAGAAAACGAATTATACAATATATGGCGATCCTGCTTGCTTTTGCGGCGGGAATAGGATTTATGAACTACGCAACCCATATGGGGAATCGGGATATGACCGCAGTGATGGCAGAGGCAACTCTGCCTGTGGCTTATGCGGAGAAGGACGGGCAGTTATATAATGAGATGCATGGATACGCGGAGGCTATGGACGGCAGCTACATGAAGGAATCTATTTTGGGATTGCCCGAGGATCACAGGCTTGGCATTGCGGTTGAGAAGCATAATGCGCAGGTTCAGAGTATATCCTATGAGGTGCGGAACACGGCCATGGACAGACTGATCGAGGACGGAGAGAATCTGCCTGCAGAGGATGACGGAAAATACCTGCATCTGGAATTGGATTTTAAGGATTTGATGGAGCGCGGAGAGAGATATCTGTTTATTCTGAAGGTGGAGACCGCTGAGCATGGCGAAATTTTTTACTATTCGCAAATCAGCTATCTGGGCGAAAATCATGTGCAGGAATGTGTGGATTTTGCGGAGCAGTTTCATGAGGCGGCTATTCAGAAGAATGAGAAGCTTCTAATCAGCTACCTGGAGCCCAACAGTAAGCTGATGGACGGAAAAAATCTTGGATATGTAAATATCTATTCCCGTTCCGGGCCTGTTATGTGGGGAGATATGTCGGTAGAGCAGATATCGGACAGCAAGATAAACTTTACAGGAATAGACGGAGACACTGTATCCCTGGTAATGAAATACCGGCTGAAAAATTCCAGGACAGGAGAGATCTATCAAGTGTCAGAGGCCTTTCAGATCCGATATTCGGAGAGGCGGATGTACCTGAATGCTTATGAACGGAAGGCAGATTGTATTTTTACAGTAGGCGGACAACTGGTGAGAGACGGGGAGATTTCCTTCGGCATCCAGAGCGGAGATATTAATTATAAGAAAAATAATGAAGAAAATGTAGTCGGATTCGTACAGCAGGGGCAGCTCTGGTGCTATGATTTCGGCCAGAATCGTTTAAGCCATGTCTACGGCTTTCAGGATGAAGAGGATGAGAGGGGACTTTATGACGCTCATGAGTTCCGGATACTGGAGGTAGAGGATTCCGGAAGCATGGATTTCCTTTTGTACGGTTATATGAACCGCGGGCGCTACGAGGGAATGAGCGGTATCCTGCTGGGCCACTATGATGCGCTTCTGAACACGGTGGAGGAACAGTATTTTCTTCCAAGCGATCGGCCGTATCAGGTGCTGAAGGAAGAGGTAGGCAAGCTGGCCGTTGAGAATGAAGAGGGAAAGGCGTGGCTGTCTTACCGGGGAATGATTCTGGAAATAAGTCTGGCAGATGCATCTGTTAAGGTTCTGGCGGAAGGTGTAAATGAAAAGCAGCTTGAGGTATCGGAAAACGGGTTTTTGGCAGCATGGACAGACAAGGATGCGCAGAGTATCAGTCTGCTGAATACCAGGAACGGAATCATCAATCAGATTACGACAGAATCCGGGGAGGTTCTGCAGGTTCTTGGGTTTATGGAGAAGGATTTTATTTATGGAACCGCATATCAGGAGGATATCAGGACGGATATGGCCGGCCGGAGGCTGATCCCCATGTACCGGGTGATTATTCGCGACCATTCCGGCAATCAGGTAAGGGAGTTTCATTATGCTGCAAAAGGAAAATATGTAACAGGCGTATCGATTGTAGAAAACAGGATTGACTTATCGTGTGTGACACTTTTATCAGACGGTTCTTATGCAGAAGCGCTTCCCGAGCCGATCACCTATACAAGCGAGCCGGCAAATCCCAAGCTCAGAATGGAAACGGTCAATGATGAAGTGAAGAGAAATGAATACCGTTTTGCGTATGAGGGAACGCTAAAGAATGGTTCTATGAAAAGGCCTAAGGTAAGACTGGTGCTGTTTGAGGAGAACAGAACCCTGCAGATAGAAAGTCCTGGTGCAGAAAGCTATTTTTCATGGATATTTACAGGAGAGGCAGAGGGATTTGATACCTTATCGGAAGCGATTATCCATGCATACAGCGGGATGGGGAGCGTTTGGAAAAACGGATTTCTGTGCTGCTGGCAGCGGGGAAACCGCCTGAGCAGGGTGCAGCTTGAGGGGTTTGACGATCCGGAGACCGGTGTGGAGGCATCCGGAAGCAGTACGGCGGTATGTCTGCAGATGCTCCTTAAGCAGAAACAGATTTACACGGATGTACAGGCCAGTATGGATGCCGGAATGAGCGTATGGGAGATTATGGAACAGGAACTGGGGGAAGCCGGCTGCCTGCTTCCGGGCTGCAGTCTGAATATGGCACAGTATTATATAAGCAGCGGCGTGCCGGTTATGGCCATCACGGACACCAAAGAAGCAGTATTGATTGTGGGATATGACCCGCAGAACATTATTTATTATGAACCGGGGCAGAACGCCCTGAAAAGAGCGGGGATAAACGACAGCTCGGCTATGTTCGCAGATGCCGGGAACCTGTTTTTTACCTGCCTGCCGTAAAAGAAGAAAGGACAAACTATGGATGAGAGAATCAAGACCCTTGCGCATAACCTTGTAAATTATTCCTGCCGGTTAGAAACAGGAGATAAGGTCTATATACAGTATACAGGGGAAAGTACAAGGGGTCTGGCGAAGGAGCTGGTGAAAGAGATTTATAAGGCGGGTGGTATTCCGTTTATTCATTATACCGATCCGCAGCTCCAAAGACTTCAGATTATGGAATGTACAAAAGAGCAGATGGAGCTGATGGCTCAGGTGGATGTATTGGAGATGTCCAATATGGACTGCTATATTGCGGTACGCGGAAGCGACAATGTTTCCGAACTGTCAGATGTGCCTGCAGAGCGAATGGCAATTTATGAAAAATATTATGTAACACCGGTTCATCATGGGGTCCGCGTGCCGAAAACCCGCTGGGTGGTGCTTCGTTATCCCAATGATGCCATGGCGCAGCTTTCCGGCACAAGCACGGAGGCCTTTGAAGATTTTTATTTTAATGTATGCAATCTGAATTACAGCCGTATGGAGGAGGCCATGCAGCCTCTTGTGGAGCTCATGGGCCGTACCGATGAGGTTCGTCTGAAGGGTCCTGGCACGGATCTTACATTTTCCATTAAGGGGATTCCGGCCATCGCCTGTGCGGGAAGAATGAATATTCCTGACGGAGAAGTCTATACCGCGCCGGTCAGGGATTCTGTTAACGGGGTTCTTAGCTACAACACGCCGTCCGTATTCCAGGGCTTTACTTATGAAAATATCTGCCTCGCCTTTGAAAACGGGAAGATTGTGAAAGCGACAGCCAACAATACAGAGCGGATCAACAAAGTGTTTGATACGGACGAGGGCGCGCGGTATATAGGGGAGTTTGCAATCGGAGTGAATCCGTATATTCTCCATCCGATGAAGGATACCCTGTTTGATGAAAAAATCATGGGTTCTATTCATTTTACGCCGGGGAACTGCTACGATGAGGCGCCGAACGGCAATTCTTCTTCGATCCACTGGGATCTGGTACTGATCCAGAGACCTGAATACGGAGGAGGAGAGATCTATTTTGACGGCGTATTGATCCGTAAAGACGGGAGATTTGTGCTGCCGGAGCTGGAGCGCCTAAATCCGGAAAATTTAATAAGATGAATCTGACGCCGCCTTGGATATTCCCGGGCGGCGTTTCCACGGTTTCCCCGGGAAGAATAGATTTAAGGGGTTGCTTTTCTGGAACGGCAATCGTATAATTGTATACAATCGAAAAAAGTCGGTGCCGGTATACGGATATTTTTTCTGTATATCCGGGCTGAAAATTATATGGAGGTGTCTATGATCACGTTATATAACAGCGGGGCATATGTTTTAAACGGAACCGAAATTATTGCGGATTCCGCGGATGCTGCCGCAATTCTGTCCGATAAAATGGCAGAGGTTCCCTCGAAGGAAGAGGCAAGAAAGCAGACAATCGCGTACAGTATTCTGAAAGAACACAATACATCCGGCAATATGGAGGAGCTTCAGATTCGGTTTGACAAGCTGACCTCTCATGATATTACGTTTGTAGGGATTATACAGACAGCCCGCGCATCGGGGCTTACCAAATTTCCGATGCCTTATGTGCTGACAAACTGCCACAACAGTCTTTGCGCGGTTGGAGGTACGATTAATGAGGATGACCATATGTTTGGGCTGACCTGTGCAAAGAAATACGGCGGTGTCTATGTGCCGCCTCATCAGGCGGTGATTCATCAGTTTGCCCGGGAGATGCTGGCGGGAGGCGGAAGGATGATTCTTGGTTCGGACAGCCATACCCGCTATGGAGCTCTTGGCACGATGGCTATGGGCGAGGGAGGCCCGGAGCTGGTAAAACAGCTTTTAAACCAGACCTATGATATTCCGATGCCGGAAGTGGTAGGAGTGTACCTGACAGGCGCTCCGGCACCGGGCGTAGGTCCTCAGGATGTGGCGCTGGCAATCATTAAGGCAGTGTTTGCAAATGGATATGTAAATAATAAAGTTATGGAATTTATCGGCGACGGTGTGGGGAGTTTAAGCGCTGATTTCCGTATCGGTATTGATGTTATGACTACCGAAACCACCTGTTTATCCTCCATCTGGAAGACGGATGAGAAGATTCGGGAATTTTATGAGATTCATGGAAGGGATGAAGAGTATGCGGAACTGAATCCGGGGCAGGCGGCTTACTATGACGGCATGATTGTGGTAGATCTAAGCAAGGTGAAGCCGATGATTGCCATGCCGTTCCATCCGAGCAATGCGTATACGATCGAGGAGCTGAATGCGAATCTGGATGATATTCTGGCAGACTGTGAGGCGCGCGCCAAGGTCAGCCTTGGGGATAAGGTGGATTTCTCCCTCCGGAATAAAGTCCGGGGTGGGAAATTGTATGTAGACCAGGGAATTATCGCAGGGTGCGCAGGAGGCGGATTTGAAAATATCTGCGCGGCTGCCGACATTCTGCAGGGCAGGAGCATCGGAGCGGATGAGTTTACCTTAAGCGTCTATCCGGCATCCATGCCGGTTTACATGGAGCTGATCAGGAATGGTTCTGCCGCAGCGCTTATGCAGACAGGAGCGGTTCTGAAAACCGCTTTCTGCGGGCCGTGCTTTGGAGCCGGAGACACCCCTTCTAATAATGGCTTCAGCATCCGGCATTCCACAAGGAATTTCCCGAATCGGGAGGGCTCCAAGCTGCAGAGCGGACAGATTGCGTCTGTTGCGCTGATGGATGCGCGTTCCATTGCGGCGACCGCAGCGAACAAGGGCTATCTGACCGCGGCTACAGACCTGGATGTGGAATACAGGAATCCGAAATATTTCTTTGACAAACAGATTTATGAAAATCGTGTATTTGACAGTAAGGGAGCGGCCGATCCGGATGTGGAGATTCACTTTGGACCTAACATTAAGGACTGGCCGGCAATGAGCGCTCTTCCCCGGCATATGATTCTGAAGGTGGTATCCGAGATTCATGACCCGGTAACAACAACCGACGAACTGATTCCTTCCGGCGAGACCTCATCCTACCGCTCAAATCCTCTGGGACTGGCGGAATTCACACTGTCCAGAAAAGATCCGGAATATGTAGGTAAGGCAAAGGCCGTTCAGCTTGCACAGAAAGCGGTGGAAGCGGGCGACTGTCCGGCGGAAGCCGTTCCGGAGCTGAAGCCGGTGTTTAAGGCCATTCATAATATCTGTCCCGATGTGGATAAAACAAATGTAGGCATCGGAAGCACGATCTTTGCCGTGAAGCCGGGCGACGGTTCTGCCCGTGAGCAGGCGGCGTCCTGTCAGAAGGTGCTTGGCGGCTGGGCGAATATTGCCAACAGCTATGCAACGAAACGTTACCGTTCCAATTTGATCAACTGGGGTATGCTGCCGTTTCTGATTGACGAAGGAGAGCTTCCGTTTGAAAACGGGGACTACATATTCCTGCCGGATATTGCCGATGCAGTGAAAAACAGGGCAACAGAAGTGAAGGCTTACGCAGTAAAAGAGGAACTAAAGGAATTTACTCTGAGACTGGGAGAGATGACGGACGACGAGAGAGAAATTATTTTGAAGGGCTGTCTGATTAATTACAATCGGGTATAAACAAGATACCTTTGCCTGATACAAGCATATCTGCACAGAGAATGCCGCCTATTCAGCGGCGCTCTCTGTGTTTGTTTTAGTTAATGAAAAAATAAACTCTGTTCCTACTCCCTGGGTACTGACCACGTTGATATTCTCGTCGTGAAGCTGGATAATTTCCTTTACAATGGCAAGTCCCAGTCCGGTTCCTTTCTTATCCTTTCCTCTGGATTGATCGGATTTATAGAAACGTTCCCATATTTTTTTCAGATTTTCCTTCGGAATCCCTACGCCTGCATCGCGGACAGATATGAAGACCTTCTCATATTTTTCCGTTGTTTCAATCGTAATGGCTGAATCTGAAGGGCTGAATTTAATTGCATTGTCAATCAGGTTGTAAAGCACCTGCTGAATTTTTCCCATATCCGCATACACATAAGAAGCCCAGTCGGAAAAAAGCAGGTCAATGGAAATGCGCTTGGCAGTACAGGTTCCTTCAAAGGTGGCGGCTGTATTTTTGATGACCGTGTTGATGTCAAAATTTGTCTTACACAGACGATTCTGCTTTGGATTCATGGAATTTAATGTAAGAAGACCGCTGGTTAGCTTAGCCAGGCGTTCTGTTTCTCTCAGAACAATATTTAAATATTTTTCCTGCATTTCAAAGGAAATTGTTCCGTCCAGCATGGCTTCGATATATCCTTTGATGGAAGTCAGAGGAGAACGGAAGTCGTGGGATATATTGGAGATAAGCTTTCTCTGATCTTCATCATAATCCTTCAGGGATTGCGCCATAAAATCCATGGTGTGAGCCAGAAATCCCAGTTCGTCATCCCGTTCCATATGAATAGGAGTATTATAGTTGCCCATAGCGTACTCCTCTGCACAGCGGTAGAGCTTCCGCAGCGGCAGATAAACGATAATCCAGTTTGCGAAAGCAAAAAAAAGTCCCAGTATCATAAGCAGAATCAATGTAATATAGAAGGGAAAAAGATATCCCTCCTTCATACGGACAACGACGGATATGGGGGTATGAATGGCAATATATCCGCGTACATGGTAATTGTGGGAGACAGGAATCAATACGCTTAACGTTTTTTCGGAAAACATTCCGAAAAAATCGCCGGTCATATAGTATTTGCCTCCCGGCAGCACAGAATTAAAATTGGGAATTTCCATGCGTTCCTCGGGAAGCGCGGCATTGGAACCCAGAATCAGTTCTCCGTCTCTGCTGATCAGCCAGATATCTGCATTCAGATAGATATCCAGAGAGGAAATATGGGATTGAACCGTGGAAAGTGTCTTTCGGTTTTCCAGCTCCTCAAAATAATTGCCCACATACTGATCAGCTATGTGCATACCTTCCTGATAAAAGGCATTGGCTTTTTCCTCTATGGCATTTTCCATCATCATCTGAGAGGCGACGGTGGAAATACAGAAAAAGCAGCACAGGCCGAACAGAAGGTAAATCAGAATAAATTTGATGTTCAGAGACAGATGCATTACTTCACCTCAAACTTATAGCCGATGCCCCAGACAGTCGCCAGTCGCCAGGCTTCATGGTCTTTAATTTTTTCCCGGAGCCTTTTAATATGTACATCCACAGTGCGGGTATCGCCGATATATTCATAACCCCAGATATGATCCAGAAGCTGTTCTCTGGTGAATACCTGGTTCGGTGAGGATGCCAGGAAGTAGAGAAGCTCCAGCTCTTTAGGGGGCATATCGACGGTATGCCCCTTGTAGATGACAGAATAATTAGTCTGATTGATAATCAGATCCGGATACTGTACCAGCTTGGAGGAAGGAACGGCTTCTGCTCTTGCCGGCTGAAAGCGGCGCAGGACAGCTTTTACTCTGGCCACGAGCTCTTTGGAATCAAAGGGTTTAATCATATAATCATCAGCGCCCAGCTCCAGTCCCAGCACTTTGTCAAAAATTTCTCCTTTGGCAGAGAGCATGATGATTGGGGTGTTGGAGCGTGCTCTTATTTCCCGGCAGACCTGATATCCGTCAATGCCCGGAAGCATCAGATCCAGGAGGATCAGATTAGGCTTAAAGGTATCAAATACCTGTAATGCCTGTTCTCCATCCTCTACAATCTGAACCTCATAAAATTCCTTGGTCAGATACAGGGAAATCAGTTCGGCGATATTGGAATCGTCGTCTACAATTAGTATCTTCTGCTTAGATGCCATACTATTCTAGTCTCCTTTATCTATTTAAATTCTGCAATTGTGACACCGGATTCTCCTTCCCCGAATGTGCCGAGACGGTAGGTTTTCACATATTTACAACGTTTTAAATGCTGATGTACCGCGTTTCTTAAGGCTCCTGTGCCTTTGCCGTGCACAATCCGGACGCTGGGCACATGGGCCAGATAGGCATCATCCAGATATTTGTCCAAATGTCCCATGGCTTCGTCCACGGTCATGCCGATAAGGTTAATCTCTGTGCTGACGGAGGCGGATTTGGACATTTTGATTTTACCACTTCCGGAGGACGGAGCGGAGGTTTTAGGCTGTTCTGCTTCGCTTAAAAATTCCAGGTCGTTTATATTGATCTGAGAGCGGAGAATCCCCATTTGTACAAACAGATCGCCCTTTGCGTTCGGAAGCGTGCTGACGGTTCCTTCCAGGTTCAGGCTTAAGACCCTCACTCTGTCCCCGATATGGAGGGAGGAGGCTTTTACCTTTTTCTTCGGCTTTGGGGCAGCCGGCCGGATGCCGGTTTCGGTAGACTTAATTTTCTCCCTCAGCCGTGCGCGTTCCGCTTCCATTTCCTTGGCGGAAATACCGGATTTCCCGAATTTATGGAAATTCCTCATCGTTTCATCCGCATACTCCTTTGCTTCGCGCAGGATGGCGTTTGCCTGTTCGTTTGCCTTCTGTATAATTTTGTCGGTTCTCTCATCAATACGGTCCTGCTTTTTCTGAAGAGCATTCCTAAGTGTACGGATTTCTTCTTTATAGCGTTTTATATCCTCCTGCTCCTTCTCCAGGGTGACGCGGCTTTGTTCCAGATCGGCAATCACATCCTCGAAGCTTTCGTCCTGGGCGCTGATTTGCTTTTTCGCATCCTCAATAAGAAAATCAGGAAGTCCCAGCTTGGAGGAAATCGCGAATGCATTGCTTTTTCCGGGAATACCGATCAGCAGACGGTAGGTAGGCCGGAGAGATTCCACGTCAAATTCGCAGCAGGCATTTTCCACTCCGTCTGTAGAAAGAGCGTAGACCTTCAGCTCACTGTAGTGGGTAGTTGCCATGGTGCGGATTCCCTGACGGTGCAGGTGATCCAGAATAGAGACAGCCAGCGCCGCCCCCTCAGTCGGGTCCGTACCGGCCCCAAGCTCATCAAATAAAACAAGGGAGTTTAGCGTAGCGTCCTGAAGGATGGAGACAATGTTGCTCATATGGGAAGAAAATGTGCTCAGGCTCTGTTCAATGCTTTGCTCATCTCCGATGTCGGCAAAAACATGGTCAAAAACAGCCAGCTCGGAGCGCTCAAAGGCGGGAATATGAAGCCCTGACTGCCCCATGAGCGTAAAGAGTCCGACGGTTTTCAGCGATACTGTTTTACCTCCGGTGTTTGGCCCGGTCACAATCAGCAGGTTGAAATCCTTTCCCAGCCGGATATGAATGGGAACTACCTTTTTCGGGTCCAGCAGAGGATGCCGTCCGTCTTTGATGTGTATCCGTCCTTCGGTATTGAAGATTGGCCTGGTGGCTTTCATATCCTTGGCGAGCATGGCTCTGGCAAAGATAAAGTCCAGTTCCACAAGAAGCCGGTAATTATCGGAAATCAGTTCCATATATCCGGCGGAGGTCTCGCTTAAGACAGCCAGCACTTTCTCTATCTCCTGCTGTTCCTTCAAAAGAAGCTCTTTAAAATCATTATTCAGCTTTACCACAGCCATCGGTTCAATAAACAATGTGGAGCCGGTGGAGCTCTGATCATGGATCATGCCCGGCACCTGGCTTCGGTATTCTGCTTTGACCGGCAGACAGTAGCGCCCGTCCCGCATAGTAATGACGGCATCCTGAAGGTAGGTGCGCACAGAGCCGTTGACCATGGAGTTCAGCGTACTGTGTACCTTATCATTCATCTGTCTCATAGAGCGCCGGATCTGAAGCAGCGCAGCGCTGGCGTCATCAGCCATTTCTTCATCGGAGAGAATGCAGCGGCGGATCTCATTGGCGAGGGAAGGGATCGGCTCCAGCAGTCTGAAGGTTTCATCCAGGGAATCCGCGGTCTCATCATCCGATTCCCTCTGTCCGTACTGCTTTACCTTTCCGGCAGTCTCCAGAAGAGACATAATCTGCAGCAGTTCGCCCATGCCGAGAACTCCGCCGATTTCCAGGCGCTTCACGGAGCCGCGGATATCCCGGATACCCCCAAAGGACAGACCTCCCTTTCTGTAAATTCTCTGAAGCGCGTCTGAAGTTTCGGTCTGCAACCTTTCAATCTCTGCCAAAGAATCCGAAGGCAGCAGGCTTCGGCACATTTCCTTTGCTCCCGCTGAAGCGGCATGATCCGTTAATATATGGATAATTTTGTCAAACTCTAATTTTTTTAATGATTTCTGGTTCATAAACTCCTCCTATTGCCATATTT
>VSNE01000299.1 GCA_009774155.1 Lachnospiraceae bacterium | reverse complement strand
GCCGTATTGTAATGAACAAATCCCAGTAAATCTTCTGCCGGAATCTTTGAACGTATGAATTCCTCATCCTCGGCGCTGCGCACCTTGTTGGCCACAACGCGTACCTGCCGGATTCCAAGATCTTCAGCCAGACGCTTTACGTTTTTATAGGTCTGAACGCTTCTCGCGCCGGGCTCAATGACAACAATGAACTGTTCCATAGATTCACATGTTCCGCGCCCCAGGTGCTCCAGTCCGGCCTCCATATCCATAATCACCACATCATTGCTCCGAAGAATCAGATGACTGATAATCCGTCTCAGCATTACATGCTCCGGACAGACGCATCCGCCTCCGCCGGTCTCCACCGTGCCCAGCAACAGAAGCTTTACCCCGTTGCAGGTTTTACTGTAGGTGTCCGGGATATCGTCCACCTTCGGATTCAGCTTATAGATCTGGTTATCCTCACCGGCTCCGGTACGTTCCTCCACCAGCTTTCTCATCTTGCTGATTGGAATAATGGAATCCAGTACATCTTCCGGAAATCCAAGAGCCAGGCCCAGATTGGCATCCGGGTCCACATCAGCGGCCAGGACCGTACGTCCCTCCTCCGCATATAATCTTGCCAGCGTTGCTGCAAAAGTTGTTTTTCCAACTCCGCCCTTTCCGGTAATCGCTATCTTCAATGTTGTCACCCTCCGGTCAAAAATTTTACTTTCTCATTTTATTTAGATACCAATAGCAGTTCTCTTCTCTTCAATACGGTCAATCATAGCATCAACAAGCTTCTCGATATCGGTCTCTACAGTATATGCTGCCTCGACCCAGTCACGAACGCCACTGGTCAGCCACTGACCCATCTGATCAGAACCAGATACATATGGATCTACGCCAAGGAAGGTATCAATACCGGTAGATACTACATAGTTACCGATGGATACTGCCTTCTCAGACATCCACTCCGGAGCGCATCCTACAACCGGAAGCTGGGAAATGTTCAGTCCGGAATCTTTAGCCAGCTCAGCTACCAGAATCATCATACGGCTGATATCAACACAGGAACCCATATGTAATACAGGCGGAATGTCTGCCAGTTCGCAAACACGCTTCAGACCAGCGCCGCAGAGATCCTTTGCTCTCTTATCCATCAGACCGGCTTTCGCCGCTGCCTGAGCGGAACATCCGGATGCAACGATTACGATATCATTTGCAATCAGTTTCTTCATCAGTTCAATATGCGCCTGGTCCGGACGAATCTTCGGATTGTTACATCCAACCATTGCAACCGCACCGCGGATAACGCCTGAGGTAATACACTCAATCAGAGGCTTGGTGGTTCCAAGTTCGTCTACCTGAGAGTTGGTAACGCCGTCCAGCGTTTTTACAATTGCTTCCACAGAATAGCCAACGGTTGCTTTCTGCTTCATATCCGGAATATATACCAGCTCCGGTTTACGGTTCTTAAAGTTATCGCATGCAAGCTTTACAATCTGTTTTGCTTTCTCTGCCGCGGTTCCTACTGTGAAGCGGATGTACTCGGAATCCGGCATCTGAGCAACCGGTGAGGTTGTGATAAACTTAGTATGGAAACATTTGCTCAGAGGCCCAAGCGCCGGGAAAATACACTGAACGTCTACAACAATTGCCTCACAGGCGCCGGTCAGAACTACATTCTCCTGCTGCAGGAAGTTACCGGCCATCGGAATACCGCGGCGCATAGCCACTTCGTTGGAGGTACAGCATACGCCGGATACGGTAATGCCCTTTGCTCCGATTGATTTTGCATATGCAATCATCTCCGGATCGTCTGCATATTCGCAAACCATCTCGGACAGTGACGGATCATGACCATGAACAACAATATTAACGTTCTCAGCATTCATAACGCCAAGGTTTGCCTCAGTATCAAGAGGCTTCGGAGTTCCGAACAGGACATCGGAGAACTCGGTACCGCACATGGAACCGCCCCAGCCGTCGCAAAGACCGGTACGTAAGGACTGGCGAACCAGCGCTTCCGGTTTGGAGGAACATCCCATATGGGTCATATGTAATGCACAGGCTACCTCGCGGTCAATGGCGCGCGGAAGAATTTCTGCGTTTTTCCAAAGCTCCTGCGTATGCTGCGGCGCACGCTCTGTCCAGCGCTGGAAACCGAACGGTTTACCATACTCTAAAAGAGCCATCTCAGCTATTTCATGAGCCAGATCATAGATATCTTTTCCGTCAGTCTCTACGCCCCACTCTTTTGCGATACGGATCAGCTTCTCAGCATCTTTTACCTTATATGCCCCATCCGGAGCAGCTGCATACAGGGTATGGCAGATCTCACGGCCGTGATCGGAGTGAGTTGCTGCCCCGCCTGCAGTAAATTTCAGATAGTTACGTCCTACGATACCATGAGCATCACATCCGCAGATACCCCGCGGTGCCTTAGGAGTGATACGGCACGGACCCATGGCACAGATACGGCAGCAAATACCCTGCTCACCGAATTTACAATGTGGTGTCTGGTTCTTAACACGAAGCTGCCATGCATCAGCGCCAACCTTGGCACCTGTTTCCAGTAGTCTGTTAGTAGCGGCTTCAAACTCTTCTACTGTTGTTAATTTAAAGTCTCCCATATAAATCTCCTTTTTTGCAGTCCGGGCATCTACAGCTCCAGACTGTCAATAATCTTGTATAACGCCAGTCTGACAGGATTGTCTGACGGGAGCTCGGTCGTCGGAGTACCGGCGCTGTCAAACTCATATACCCCCTCATCCTGGGGTACTACTCCAAGAAGTGTCAGTTCCTGCTTCTGAATTTCCTCCTGAATACCATCATTCAGGAAGCCTCCAGGCGCACGGTTCACAATCAGTCCAACCTTTTTCGGCTTCAGTCCACATTCCGGAATCAGGCGTGCAATCCTTCCGACTGCCTGAACTCCTCTGCGGGAACAGTCGCTTACCAGAATCACAATATCCACATTGGGAAGGATGCCCCGGCTGATATGTTCCATACCGGCCTCGTTATCCACTACAATATAGTTGTAGCCCTGTGAGTGTCTGGCAACCTGGGTTGACAAAAGCCCGTTGACAAAACAATAGCAGCCCTTGCCCTGCGTATGCCCCATTACCAGCAGATCGTAGTCATCCTCTTCCACCAATGCGGAATCAAACTTAAACTCCGCATAATCCTGTTTGGACATTCCTACCGGAATCGGACTCTTATCAGACAACTCTGCTTTTGCAATCTCCTCGCGGATATCGCCTAATGTCATATCCACCTCCACGCCAAGCACCTCATTCAGGTTGGAATTGGCATCCGCGTCAACCGCCAGAATCGGTCCTTTCTTTTTGTCTACTAAATACTGTATCAGCATGCCGGTCAGCGTGGTCTTGCCCACTCCGCCTTTGCCTGCTACTGCAATTGTCTGCGGCATATTGTCATCTCCTAAAATTTCTGCTTAAATTATCAAAATACAAAAATAAACCTCCGGTCACAATTTTAAAATTGTCACAGCACAGGCATCGTTTTGGATGGCT
>VSNE01000298.1 GCA_009774155.1 Lachnospiraceae bacterium | reverse complement strand
CGCGTATAGAAAACGCCTCCGTATCGCAGGCCAGAAGAAGCCCGTTTAAATTTCCCCGGACTGATTTTTTTCCCAAAACATATCCAATGGAAAGCCCCGCAGCCGAAATATCGACAGGACCCAGCCGGATACACCCGTCCAGGTATACCGAAAGGCCCATATCCGAAAACCCACCGCCCGCGCGATCCAGATGGGCAGCCGCCATTCTCCGGTTGATTTCATGCCAGCGGACTCCGTCATCCTGACGAACCGGCCCTTTTTCCGGCAGTATTTCTTCTTTCTGAATGGAAGGTTTGCCGTCCTGAGTTTTTGACAGCTCATAAGAGGTCTGCAGAACCGGCTGCTTCTTTCGGGGACTGGATACCTGAAATTCCAGAGTTCCTCCTTCCAGTCTGCCGTTTTCATAAATAAATGCCATTCCTCCATATTGATAACGCACATTCTGGGGAAGCAGATCCGGAAGAAACGGAACCTCCGGAAGCTCCAGCGGCTTTATCAAAGATAAATGCCCGGTCATGGAATATTCCTTTCCTCCGGATGCATACCGCACTGTTATTTCAGCCTGTAAGCAGTCGGAAAACTCTGCCGTGCCTCCGATCTTTAACTGCGCGTCCTCTCCCGCGTGAAGCTGTACCCAAACCTGTGTAAGGCTGATTCCTCCAAGCGTAAGCTTCCCCTCGATACGGCAGGCAAGCTCATATTCCTTTTTATCTGCCCATATACGCGCCTCACATCCGGAAAGCCTGACTTCCTTAAGTTCCTGGGGAATCTCATATCCGTCCGGAAGGTTTTTCAGAAATTCAGAAAATTTCAGGCTTTGCTGCTTCCAGCTCGTCCCCAGCAGCAGCTTCTGTGCTCCAAAATAACGGATCTCCAAATCCAGGCCGAAAAGGCAGACCTTTGCATCCACCATATAATCCGTTATTTCAAAGGATTCTGTGTCCAGCGTAAGAGAGGCTGCCGATAAAGATACATCCAGAATATTTCCGGCATCCGAAAGCCACCCGAACAGCTCCTCCGCCCCAATACCTTTTGTGATCCACTTCAGAAAATCAATAAAGCTTGGAAATGCGCCGTCCGGAGATAACAGGGAACCGGTAATGCTGCCGGGAATAAAATCAAATTCTGCAGTAAGAGAAATATTTTCCCCTATTGTAAATTCGCCGGCCAAAACAATATTGGAGGACAAGCCTTCCTTTGTAATCCGAAGCCACGCTTTTTCAAACGTCAGAATCCCCGGTATAAAAGCAATTTCCTCCTGATAACATAAAATAAAGCTTTCCAGGTAGGAAGCTTCTTCTCCGAACCAGGAAATCAATGTAAAGCAGACATCCAGACCTTGAATGCTTTTATTTAGAAAGGACAGCTTTTCCGGGGAAGAAAGCACGCTTTCCTCCCCCACCGTAAAAAGCCGGGATATGGGAAAATCCTCCGACAAGATCGTGCAAAGAACCGCCACTCCGGCTTTCTCATCATCAAAATATACATATTGGGCGCTGATGTGATCCGGTTTTCCTTCCGGAATCACCTGATCCTCCTCCAACAGAAAAACCAGCCTTCCGTCCTTCTGTTTTTGGATAATCCCCGCAAACCAGAAAGGGAGGGCTCTGTCTCCCGCCGAGAATACAAGCCTTTTTTGTTCCTCCATATGGTCCCTCCCATCTAATGTTTAAGACAGGAAAAGATCTATCTTAACAACAATACTTCCGCTGTTATCCGTAAAGCCTTTTCCATATCTTCCGTCCAGATCGTCATTGGCGCACAGCTCCAGCTCACCCTTCAGTCCCTTTGGCGTTTCTCCCTTTTTTCCAATCCAGAATACAGAGGAACCGATGCGTCCAATCATTCCTCCCTCTGCTTTACCGGGCATCGTATACCCCTCCTTGGCTATATAGCTGCTGTTTCCGTCCGAATCGCAGTTTCTGACCGCCGGACTGATATTCCAGGAACCGCTTACATAAGTAACCTCCGCCTGTTCCTGTTCTGTTACTGTAATTCCTGTTTTCTGCCATTTCTTATCGGCGTACACCTCAAAGCTTACATTGGAACGAGGTTCTTTTCTTTCTCCCATTTTCAATTCCTCCTTTATTAAATGAAGTATAATAACACCTCAAATTTCCTCTATATTTGGCGCTATATAAATACCCGTGACAATATCCGACGCCGGATCTGACCGATACCTTTCGGCTACCGCCTCTGGATTCATATATATCCATTCATCTGGATTCTTATCAGGAAGCCAAAGTGTTTTGTCCCCCAGTCTGTACATTGCAGTTCTTCCCATTGCAGAATCGCAATAAAGGAACAGCCTTTTGGCACAAATATTTGCATAATAAAATTCATGATTGGGGTTCATACCGGCAGCTATTAAAATATGGATATCCGCCGTTTCGGCCCCTATAATAGAATGATCATTCATATCCAGACAGATTGTTATGGCAAACCGTATCGCCCTTTCAAAAATAGTCAGGCCGAATACTGGTTTTACTTCACGGAATCCCTTCTGACTTAAAAAATTTACTGTCAGAGAACCGGCCATATACATAGAATGCGGCGGACGGTAAGTGGCTTTTTCTCCAAAGCACACAGGATGACGATGTCTGACTTGATAACTCTTTCCATCCTCCCCGGAAATCTGCTGCTTTTCCCACACATAAACACATGCGCCCTGAAAAAATACAGGAGCCATGTTATAATATGTTCCTGACGCTTTCCACATAATTGTGCCTGCAAATATCAAAACCTCTCTGTTTTCCTCGTGGAATGCCGTTGTAAGCTGTGCCAGAGTTTGTAAAGGAGCCCCTGTCCTGGGGATATCATTCGGCAGTGTCCCGTAAAGAAATTTATATACCGTTTCTTTATAGAAGGCAACAAGATCCCTTGTCAGAAAATCCGTAAATGAAAACTCCGGAAACACCACAATAAAAAGCCTCTGCTCCGTATCATTGTATGGAATTCCATCCATAGCATGTATAAGAGCCGCCTTGACCTGACAGCAGAAGATATCCTGAAGCCAGGACAGCCAGTATTCCTGCCTGATACCCCTGGCAAAATGGTACAGAGCTTTCTGAAGTTCAGCTATTTTTGCAGGAGATAATCCCTCCAGCGGCCCGTAAGACGCTTCATAATTATGGAGCTTTTCCTGAAACATTCTTAAAATATTCGTTATATATATCAGATCGCCGGTTACATTCTCTCCTGCGGCCCCCAGGATAAAATTTACACTTTCCCTTACCTCTATTAAACAACCCGCATTTTTCTTTAGGGCATCTGTTATTTCACAGAGCATCTTAAATGCAGGATGTTCTTTTTTAAACCGCTCTTGTTCAGCTAAAATTATAGGATAAAATTGTATCCAGTGGACGGATATAAAATGTACCTTCAAAAAACTCCTCCCCCTGTCAGTTAATCAATGAGAAGCGGACAGTCTCCTGATTCAGGCAGACTGTCCGCTTTTTAAATATAAGTAACTTACAATTCGCCGCCACATTTTTTCAGTGTCATATTTATTTC
>VSNE01000297.1 GCA_009774155.1 Lachnospiraceae bacterium | reverse complement strand
ATGCGATATTGATGCAAAAATTAAGATATTTTGATGTTGCTACCGGATATGCTTGAAGAAAAGATAAGACCAGGCAGTCCGGGATATTTTTATATGGACTGCTTCGGAAAAAGGAGCAGAATACGTATGAGGAAAACGGGATTGTATACGCCGGGAGTGTATATGGAGCATATGGGAGCCTATTGTCATGAAAGGGGAGACTGGAGAAAAAGGAGGGAAGGCAAAGCAGGCAGATATGCGGCGGCTCTTTTTTTGTCGGTTGTTCTGGGAATTGCTACAGGAGAGTATGCAAAAGATCAAAGAGCTTCCCGGCCTGCAGCATCAGATGCAGAAGTGCAGATGATAAGTTCAGTTTCCGGAGACGAAGAGAGCCTGGATAGTACGACAGCCAGGGTTATGCCTGTGAAGGAGGGGATGATTTTCCCGGAAGATATACCGGGAGTATTTGTGAAAAATCCGGCGGATACGCTGGTAGCGCTCGATCCGGGACACGGAGGCGCAGACGGAGGATGCTCCAGAAAAGGCATAATGGAAAAGGATATTAATCTTCAGATTGCCTTTGCGGTAAAGGGAAAGCTTCAGGCCCTCGGATATCAGGTGATGCTTACCCGGGATTCGGATCAGGCGCTTACATTGGAGGAGAGGGTGAATACAGCGAACAGGAATCAGGCAGATATTTATGTGAGCATCCATCAAAACGCCGATGAAGCGTCTGAGGCAAAAGGCATTGAACTTTTATACAGCAGCCAGAATGAAGGTAAGGCCAGCGGAAGGCTTGCAGAGCTGATACATAAATATACAGTTGAGAATACCGGCGCTTCGGGCCGGGAAATTATTAAGGAGGAAGGTCTTTATGTAATCCGGGAATGCGTCATGCCGTCATGCCTGATAGAAACCGGCTTTTTATCCAACCGTGCGGAATGCGGCAGACTGACAGATCCGGAATATCAGGATCAGATTGCGGAAGGGATTGCATCGGGGATCGATCTGTTTTTTCATCCTAAGACTATGTATCTGACCTTTGATGACGGGCCTTCAGAGGAGAACACGGCTTTGATTCTGGATATTCTGAAGGAACGGGGAATAAAAGCCACCTTTTTCGTGATAGGAGAAAATGTAAGAAGGCATCCGGATATTGCAAAACGGATTGTGGAGGAAGGCCATACGATTGGAATTCACTGCAACTGTCATGAATATCAGACGCTTTATGCGGACGTGGACAGCTATCTGAGAGATTTTCAGAAAGCGTATGATACGGTAAAGGAGATTACCGGTGCGGATGCCAAATTATTCCGTTTTCCGGGAGGAAGTATTAATGATTATAATAAAGATGTTTATCAGGAAATTATCGAGGCAATGACAGAACAGGGCTATATCTATTATGACTGGAATGCAAGCCTGGAGGATGCAACGGCGAAGAAGGAGCCGCAGACACTCATCCGGAATGCTGTTTCCAGCGCTCAGGGAAGGAAAAGAGTGGTGATGCTGGCACATGATGTGGTGAGCCAGACGGCGCTCTGTCTGGATGAGCTGCTGGAGCAGTTTCCGGAATACCAGATGAAACCGCTGATTGAGGAGTCAGAACCGGTACAGTTTTGACGACATTATGGTTTTTCGGAGAGGGAAGACAGTTCCTTTTAATCACTCCGAAAGCAGCTCCCATTCTTCGTAAAGGTTTTCCAGTTCCTTTAGGAGAGCTTCTTTTTCTTTGGATAACCGGATAACTTCAGCGGCATCCGTGAAAATTTCTTCTCTGGCAAGCAGCTCGTCGATTTCCTTATCCCGTGTCTCCAGCTCCTCAATACGTGTTTCCGTACGTTTTAAATGATTCTGTTTTTTACGGAGCTGCGCCTGCTGCTCCTTCTGCTGCTTCCAGTCCAGCTTTGCCTCGGACGGCTCCTGGGCAGCAGAGCCCGGGGCGGCAGAAGAGGAGGGGGTGAAATTCGTCATGGTTTCTTTTTTTTCCAGATAATAATCGTAATTTCCGATATAATTGGTTAAGGTTTGACCGGAAAGCTCCAGAATCCGGGTTGCCGTTGTATTGATGAAATAGCGGTCGTGGGACACAAACAATACTGTGCCGGTGTACAGGTTCAGCGCGTTTTCCAAAATTTCCTTTGAGACAATGTCCAGATGGTTGGTGGGCTCGTCCAGAATCAGAAAATTAGCCTCCGAAAGCATAAGCTTTGCCAAAGAGACGCGTCCCCGTTCCCCGCCGCTTAAGTCGCTGATATGCTTAAATACGTCGTCATTGGTGAACAGAAAAGCGGCCAGTACATTGCGGATTTTTGTATTTGTCAGGGTCGGATAAGCATCCGATATTTCTTCAAAGATCGTCTTTTCCATATGGAGAACATGATGCTCCTGGTCATAGTAGCCGATCTGCACATTGGAGCCAAGACGGAATTTTCCGGAATCCGCAGGAAGAACATTGTTCAGTATTTTCAGAATAGTGGTTTTTCCGGTTCCGTTGCTTCCGATCAATGCAACCCGTTCTCCTCTTTTAATCTCAAAATTTAAATCCGTGAACAGGGTCTGGGTCGGAAAAGCTTTGGACAGGCCCTCCACGGTCAGAACATCGCTGCCGCTGACAATATGCGGTTCCAGACTGATGCGCATGTCGGCGCGGACCTCTGCCGGCTTTTCCAGCACATCAATTTTTTCCAGCATTTTCTCCCGGCTTTCGGCCCGGCGGACGGACTTCTCCCGATTGAAGGATTTTAATTTGGCAATGACTTCCTCCTGATGCCTGATTTCCTTCTGCTGATTCAGATAAGCCTGCATCCGGGCTTCCCGGAGCATTGTTTTTTTCCGGGCATAATCTGTATAATTTCCGCTGAAGGATGTCACATTTCCCTGATCAATTTCTATAATCTTTGTAACAACCCTGTTTAGAAAATACCGGTCATGGGATACGATGATGACGGCTCCCTGATAGTTCATAAGGAAGGTTTCCAGCCAGGTAATGGAGTTCATGTCCAGATGGTTGGTTGGCTCATCCAGCATGATGATATCCGGGCCGGAAAGCAGAAGCTTGCCAAGGGAGACGCGGGTTTTCTGGCCTCCGGACAGAGTGTCAACCTTTTTTCCGAAATCCTCCTGGTCAAAGCCCAGTCCCTTTAAAACTCCGGTAATTTCACTTTTCCACGCATAACCGTTTTTCTGCTCAAATTCATGGCTGAGCCTTGTATAGCTGTCCATAAGTTCCTGAAGCTCGTCCCCTTCCTTATGCTTCATGGAAAGCTCAATCTGGCGTATACGGGTTTCCAGATCCAGTACATCCTGTTTAATAGTCAGAAGCTCATCAAATATGGTATTGCCGCTGGTCATCTCCTGATGCTGGGCAAGATAACCGATGGTTTTTCCGCGGGTAACAACCGTATGGCCTTCATCAGAGGGGATTTCGTTCATAATAATCTTCAGAAGGGTGGATTTTCCGGCCCCGTTAATTCCCACAATGGCGGCCTTTTCCCGATCTTCTATATGGAAGGAAGCGTTTTTTAATACAATATGTTCTCCGAATGACTTACTGATATTCTGACA
>VSNE01000296.1 GCA_009774155.1 Lachnospiraceae bacterium | reverse complement strand
AGCCACTGGAACAGTAATACTGCTTGATGCACAACCAATTCCGAATGCACCAAGAATCCCACGGGCAATATCATCCATGCGATTATTAAATGTCTGGATATCCGTTGCGTTAGAAATAAAACCACATTCCATAAGGCGATACCCATATCCTCTTGCAGCCGCCCGATTCACATTTGCTAAATCACTTCTTCCTACAATTAATTTAGACCTACCAGGAAAGAAACTTCCAATGATATTAGCTAAAGCATTATCATATTTATCCGGTGTGAAACCACTTTTGATGATGACATGTCCTCCTCTTGCAGATGCAGAAGCACTATCCATATGTAACTCTAAAATTTGCCAGTCCTTAGAAACGTTTAAACGGCTTATTCCGTTGTCTCTATACCAGTTCCTAGTAAACGGTAGATAGCGAGTACCTCGACTAAAGGCACAAAATATGTGACAATAGACATATTTCTATTATGAGTATCAAAAGTTAAGCCTTAACTTTTGATACCGGTATATGGAGGTAAGTCTATGAATTCAAAAACAACAATAGCTGAACACTATCGTCTTCAACAGTGGGCTGCACAGATCAAAGATTGCCAGAATCGCCCGGAAGGAATGCGCATTACAGAGTGGTGTATCCAGAATGGTATTACAAAAGGTAATTATTATTATCGGCTCCGCCGCGTAAGGGAAGCTTATCTGAATGGTCTTTCGAAAGAAAACGGCTTACAGGACATTGTACCAGTAGATGCACAATTCCTGTGCCAGACCAGGACGGCTCCGGATGCCCTTTTTCAAGGATTGGATATTTCACTGGCAGGATGTTCGATTCATGTGGCTGAAACCACTTCCATGAAGCTTCTGTCAGCAGTCCTGGAGGTGATCCGGAATGCTGAATGATGCGACCTGCTTTCAGGCGGTCTATATCGTATGCGGATATACAGATCTCCGATCAGGAATAGACCGTTTGGCGGCTATCCTTGAAACCCAGACGGGTAATAAACCATATTTACCGGACACTCTTTACCTTTTCTGCGGAAGACGTGCTGACCGTATCAAGGGACTGGTATGGGAAGGTGACGGCTGGCTCCTGCTATATAAAAGACTGGCAGAAAGCAGGTTCCAATGGCCGCGCAGCGCGGAAGAAGTCCAGTCATTGACACAGCAGCAGTTCCGCTGGTTAATGGAAGGCCTTACGATCACACCCAAGAAATCCGTAAAGGCAGTAAGACCGCCGGAATATATGGGGTAAGATTGTGCAAAACAGAGATTTTACACGCCTTACTTCAGACAGTAAAGAAAGGATATCTGGATACGGGAAACTTGCTCCAACATACTCCTTAGGGCGGCCATTCGGACTGGAACTTCTCCAGACGGCTTTTAAGGGAGCCCTTCAGATACCGTCTCCGTATCCGCTTCTGAGGGGTTCTTAAGTATAGGCATTTTGACGGAAAATGCGGAAACCGGAATTCGCCAAAACCTCCAAAGTTTGATATAATGAAAATATATGGAGGGAGGGAAACATATGGCGCCGGAGTACACAGAAGAAAAACTGGAAAACATGGATAAGGAGACGATCATCCAGTTATTTCTCTCCCAACAGAATCAATTGAGAAATATAGATAAAAATCTCCAATTGGTTTTGGAGCAGCTTGCGGATTCCAAAAGGCAGCGTTTTGGCAGGTCTTCTGAAAAGCATGAAGTGGAGAACCAGATCTCATTTATGGAGGTAGATGGAAAGGTTGTATTCTTTAATGAGGCGGAAGCGGTTGCCGGGGAAAGTGCGGGGGGCACCGGCTCCGATGAGATCCCACGTAAAAAAACACAGAAGAAAAAGGGGAAACGGGAGCAGGATTTAGAAGGACTTCCAGTTGTGGTTGTTGAGCATACAATGACAGCGGAAGAACTTACAGATACCTTTGGCGAAGCCGGATGGAAACAGCTTCCCGATGAAGTGTACCGCAGATACCGTTTTACCCCGGCCAAAGTAGAAGTCGAAGAGCACCATGTGGCCGTATATGCAGGGAAAAATGAGGATAAGATCATCAAAGCAGGGCATCCCGGGTATCTCTTGAAGGGGAGCCTTGTTTCCCCATCCCTGGAAGCTGCGGTGATGAATGCCAAATATGTGAATGCGTTGCCCCTGTACCGTCAGGAAAAAGAGTTTGAACGTTATGGCATCGCGATCTCCAGACAGGATATGGCGTACTGGACGGTTCAGTGTGCAGAGCGGTATCTGGCAATACTCTATGACTACCTCCATAAAAAGCTTTATGATTATCATGTACTGCAGGCAGATGAGACTCCTGTGGCCGTAAACAAGGACGGACGCCCTGCGGGGAGCAAGAGTTATATGTGGGTATACCGCACAAGCCAGATGTACAGCGGCAGGCAGATCGTCCTGTATGAATACCAAAAAACGCGGAATGCAAGCCATCCCCGGGAATTCCTGAAAGATTTCAACGGTATATGTGTTACCGATGGATACCAGGTCTACCACACAGTGGAAAAAGAACGTGAGGACCTGAGGGTTGCCGGATGCTGGTCACATGCACGGCGCAGGTATGACGAAGCTGTAAAGGCGCTGCCCAAATCGAGGCAGAAAGACAGCCGGGCATATCTGGCGCTGAGCATGATCCAGGCCATCTACCGGGAAGAGAAGCAATTAAAAGACCTCCCGGCAAAAGATCGAAAAGACCGCCGCCAGTTGAGCGTGAGACCTCTGGTGGAGGCTTATTTCACATGGGTACGTGAAAATCTTTTAAAAGTGCCGCAAAAAAGCAAGACCTGGGAAGGATTCCAATATTCCATCAACCAGGAGAAATACCTGAAAGTATTTCTGGACGATGGCGAAGTACCGATGGATAATAACGCTGCGGAGCAATCCATTCGGGGATTCTGCATAGGAAAGAAGAACTGGGTGATGATAGACACCATAGCCGGTGCAAAATCCAGCGCCATAATATACAGTATTGCAGAAACAGCAAAAGCAAACAGCCTAAAGCCATATGACTATTTTGAATATCTACTGACAGAGATACCCAAACATATGGATGACACAGATCTAAGCTTCTGTGAAGACCTACTCCCCTGGTCGCCAAATCTTCCAGAAAGATGTCGGAAACAGACACAAACAAAATGAAATAATTATGAGAGAATACTCTGTTTGCTTTTAGAGGTATTCTCTCATATTTTTTTGCGGAATTCTAGGTACGTGTTATCTACCGTTTACTGACAATAACCGTGTTGTAGTGTATCCTAATAGTTAAGCTAATTAACTGTTAGGGTGCTTAACTATTTGAAAGAAAGGAGGAGTAAGAACTATTACGGATGTTAATTCAATCAGAGATGATAGAATGGTATGTTGCTGAATTAATTAGATTTAGAAAAGGAGTACATGGGAATGAAAGGAAAGTTAAACAAGAGAGGAATGATTCAGTTTCTGATTTGCTGTCTGGGTGGTAATATTGGATACGGTGTTTATATGCTCCGTAATTCATTTTACGATGCATTTATTGAAGGGTACGGAATCACAAATACGCAGTTTGGAACATTGGTCAGCGTATATGCA
>VSNE01000295.1 GCA_009774155.1 Lachnospiraceae bacterium | reverse complement strand
GTCCTCCATTTTATAATTTTACCAATATCGTCACCGAGATTATCCGTTGGATTGACCGTCTGGCGGATAACTGCCATATGCCGGAGCTTACCAATCATGCCCTGCCTCATATTTGCAGCATCGTGAAGCGCGCTTCCGAGTGGGGGGAAAGTGACGGCTGGCTGGAAGAGGCCGCGCCCCAGGAAGCAGGGTATCTTCTGACAGCGCTGCTAATCCATGATATCGGGATGCTGTCCCAGGACAGCCAGGATGTTCCCGAGGATGAAAAGCTTCAGAACATGAAGGGGCTTTCCGATGTGTCCGGATGGGTCAGGCGGACTCATGTGATCCGGACCGAAGGGCTGGTAAAAAATTTTCTGAAGGATTATATGGAGGATCAAACCTTATCCGATCATCTGGACGTGATTATCGGAATGGCCCGGTCTCATGCAAAATGGCCCTGGGAGCCGGATTTTGTGACAGGAAAAGACAAAATTGCCGAGGCCGGGCTGACGGAAGAGCGGATTGGGGCGTTTAATGCGGTGATTGCAGTATGCGATTTATTAGATGAGGATTCTGACCGATGCGATACTCTCACCCTGATTAAGCACCGTTACGGCACTGCGGAGAATAAGGCGCACTGGTTCCGCCATGCCCTTACAAGGCATGTGGAAGGAGTGAAGAATCACAGGATTGCAGTCTGCTTCCGAAGGCTGCCCTCAGAAGACCCCCGTCTGGATATACTGTACCGGACGCTGCGGAACCACTATCGTCTGGTGAAGCTGTATCAGGAAAAACTGGCAGTTATCCACGGAGAGATCCAGCATCTGGACTTTGAGCCAGGAGACGGAATTCCGGGGAACAGGAACGGTCGGAATTCTGGCAGTCCAGGGAAAGTATCATTGAAACCTCGCTGGCAAAGAACCGGACGGAACCGAATGACGGCAATGCCGCCGCCATAAGGGCCAGCGTTATCCGCCTTATTTCTTTAAGAAAGCTGGAAGCGCTGCAGTACTGGAATATCGGGGAATATCTGGAGGCTGTGAGAAATGAAGCAGGCTGGTTTTATGATCTGGCCGTTTATGAGGATAAATACGGCGTATATCAGGGAACTGCCGAATATTTGCCGGAGGCTGTGAACGCATTCATCCAGGGCCTGGATTCCAAACAGATTACAAAAGAAGAGATGCGGCAGATGGCTGCAAAAATATATTACCATTTTCCGGAGGGGTATGAAAAGATTGTCCGGTTTCTTACCGCCACTCCCCAGAAATGCGCCTGGAGCTATGGGGTTCAGTGGCTTGAATATTTTATTATGGATTTGAATCCCGGGCAGCTTAGCCGGGTATTAGAGTGGCTGGCAGTTTCATACGACGCATTTATCCGGACACAGAAGCATCGCTTTAATTTGGGAGAATATGAATTTCTATGGCAGGCGGCGCACCGTTTTTCCGAAAATGACTGGAACACTTTGTATCCGATTATCAAAAAAATGTATCAAAATTATTTTTTATATAATTCAAATAAAAAATTTGTCCGAAAAAGCTTTCAATATATGCCTCTCCCGCTTTGCGAGAAAATACTGGAAATGATAGAAGGGTGGCCTCCTGAGCAGGTAAAGAGGAATGTAATTTATGAAAGCTGTATCAGTCTGAGTAAAAAATGGGGAGGTGAGATAAATGCCCGTCTGCACCGGCTTATCTGCAGCTGTCAGGCGGAGGACCCCTGCCGGCTGTATCAGGATTTGGATGAACTGATTGATGTCGGCAACCTGCTGGAGCGGCAGAATATTGATACAGAGGGAATCTGCCGGGCAGTGAAAGAAGCCATAGGGAAGTTAAAGAGCGCGGATTTATCCGGATATAATTCTCTCTTCTTTCAGGAATTGAAAGAGAAGTTTACGAATCAGAACTGGCATCTGATGCCGGAAGAGAAGGTCTTCGGCATTATCCGGGCATTTTTTGAATTGTTAAAAAGCCACGGAGAAATGTCTAAGGGATATTTCTCCGATATCTGTGAATTATTCGGCGAGATTGCCAGGATGGCAGAAGAAAACGTGAAGAGAGAAATCGCGGTTTTTTTTGTGGAAAGGTATATAGTGCCCGGCGCAGAGACAGGAGCTGCGGCAGAGTATCCGGGTTATGCTGACGGCCCGTTAAATAGCTTTCACTTTGACCTGTTTGCCGGCAGAAAGTGGGAGCAGGATGTTTTCCTGGTTCTGGTAAACTGTATTACGGAAATTCCGGGGCAGTACCGTGAACCGTGCATCCGGTGGGCCTGGAAATGCCTGGAGGAGGACAGAGGGGTTCTGTATTATTATGCAGTGCTTTTAATTTCCTATTATTATTTTACAGAAACGGGCGAACTTCAAAAGACGGCGTTTTGCGGGTTTTTGTACATCCGGGGCCGTCTGGAGGCAAGGGGAAGATATTTTGAGTCCCAGCTCTGGAATGTGCTTCTGGCGTGGAGGAACCTGGAAGCAGCGGATCAGTGGTTTGGCGGGAAGCAGTTCGCACGGATGGCAGAGCAGGACAAGGATTATCAGGAAATATTTCAGGGGCCGATCCAGGCTTTGAGGAAGAAGTCCGGAAGCCCGGAAATCCGGCACTGGGGCGAGGAACAGGGTATGGAAGCAGTAAAGCAGTCATAATGGGGAAGCAGATAACATGTGTTTACAAAAACAACCCGGGGAGGAACGGAAATCTTGAGAACGTGGGAAGTGGAAATGAATGCAGGAGTAAACGGAAGTAATCCAAAGGCGGCGCTGGATGCCCTCAGGCTGTATGAGGGGGACATCCGGATTCGGGACAAGGCGGGAAACCTGCTTTCCAGGCAGTCATCGGATGATTTGTATAAAAATAAAGATGCATACAGAACGTTAAATGCGCTGCTGTTTGCCGGAATCTGTAATGAGTATTCCCGGATTGAACGGGAAGGCAAAAAATTAAAAGCTGTTTTTTTGGAACAGATAGAGGAGACTATCCGGCTCTACTGCAGAATTTTTGGGCTGATGTGCCGGAATACCGGCGGTGAGGGAAGGGACGGAGTTATTGCGAAACGGGTAGAACGGGAGAGCTCCCTGGCGCTGCTGAAGGAAGGGCGGACAGTATCATTTTTCTCCGCCTCCAAGGCAGGCTACCAGGAGGATTTTGCGGAAAAAGACGGGATTATCCTGCTGGAAGTCCACATTCCGCCGGAAGTCCCTTATCTGGATTTTGAGAAGGTACTGGGATCAGAATACCAGTCCATAGAAGAACGGGAAATCCTGCTTCCGCCTTTTGTGTCTGTCACTATTCAGGAAGAGGCTTTGCAGCCTGCGGAGCAGAGAAGAATCCGGGATATAAGAAAAAAGCCTCCCAAGGGAAAATACCGGATGAATGCGGTTAAGTTTCCAGACTTTACGGAGGAACCAGACGGGTACTGCAGGGCCGGCCGGATGGAAAAGAGTATTTTAGCAGAAAGAGAAACCGCGGTGAATGCCATAAACGCTATGAATCAGAGAAAGTGGGATCAGGATTTCTCGGCATACTGTCTGTGGAAAGAAAACCTGCAGACTTATTTGAGATATCGGTTTCTTGAGCTTTACACTGAAT
>VSNE01000294.1 GCA_009774155.1 Lachnospiraceae bacterium | reverse complement strand
ATATAAATAAGATGATAAAGTATATTTACGGAGGTAAAGAACAATGGCAGTAAAGATCAGATTAAGAAGAATGGGTCAGAAGAAAGCTCCTTTCTATAGAGTAGTCGTAGCTGACTCCAGATCTCCCCGGGACGGAAGATTTATCGAGGAAATCGGAACCTATGATCCAAACAGCGATCCAAGCACGTTTAATATTAACGAAGAAGCGGCAAAAAAGTGGCTTGCAAACGGCGCGCAGCCGACAGAGGTAGTCGGTAAACTGTTTAAGATTGCAGGAATTACCAAATAATTTCTTTTCTGAGAAGAGCCCCTTGGAGGTGGAATGATGAAAGAGTTAGTGGAAGTGCTTGCGAAGGCGCTGGTAGATCATCCTGACGAAGTAGTTGTCACAGAAACAGAAAAGGACAATACAACGGTTGTGGAGCTTCGTGTGTCACCAACAGACATGGGGAAAGTGATCGGTAAACAGGGTCGTATTGCCAAGGCGATCCGTTCGCTTGTAAAAGCGGCGGCGTCAAAGGATGATAAGAAAGTGATAGTGGAAATCGTACAGTAGGTGTGTGCGACAATGAGGTGCCGTCATGTGAAGCTGCATGACGGCGTTTTTTACGTATCGGCGGGCGCTTTTTCTCCCCGTTTTCTGCGGGGAGCCTTTTGAACTTTAAGATTACATTTTGCAGAAACTCAAGCGTAGTTTTCAGCTATAGAAAGGCGTATATATTTATGGAACAATTTTTACGAGTCGGGGTAATTTCCTCCACCCATGGAGTAAAAGGCGAAGTCAAGGTATTTCCCACCACAGATGATCCTGCCCGTTTCAAAGCTCTGAAGACAGTGCTTCTGGATACCGGAAAGGAGCATAAGGCTCTGGAGATTACAGGCGTGAAATTTTTCAAAAACAAAGTGATACTGAAGTTCAAGGGCTTTGACAATATCAGTGACATTGAAAAATATAAAGGCATGGATCTCCTGATTCCCAGAGAGGATGCAGTGCCCCTTGAAGAAAATGAAAATTTTATTGCCGATTTAATTGATATGACTGTGGTCACAGACAGAGGAGAGACTCTGGGAACCTTGGTGGATGTGCTGGAAACCGGAGCGAATGATGTATATGTGATCGAGACAGAGGGGAAGAAGGAGATTCTTCTTCCCGCAATCAAAGACTGCATCCTGGATGTAAATGTGGAAGAAAAGCATATGCTTGTGCATGTACTGGAAGGACTTTTGGACTGATGAATTTTTATGTACTGACATTATTTCCGGATATGATCCGGAGCGGATTTAGAACAAGCATCACCGGGAGGGCGATGGAGAAAGGCATTTTGTCTATGGAGGCCATTGATATCCGCGGTTTTTCTGTGAACAAGCACAACCGGGTGGACGACTATCCATATGGAGGCGGAGCCGGCATGGTTATGCAGGCGGAGCCGGTTTATCTGGCTTATGAATCAGTGGCTTCCCGGATTGGAAAGAAGTCCCGGGTACTTTATATGAGCCCTCAGGGAAGGGTATTTAACCAGTGTATGGCCGAAGAGCTGGCGCAGGAGGAGGAACTGATTTTTCTGTGCGGCCATTATGAGGGAATTGACGAGCGGGTGTTGGAGGAGATTGTAACGGACGAAATATCGGTGGGAGATTATGTGCTGACCGGGGGAGAGCTTCCGGCTCTGGTTATTATGGATGCGGTTTCCCGGCTTCTGGACGGAGTCCTGCATAATGAGGAGTCCGCCGAGTTTGATTCTTTTCACGATAATCTGCTGGAGTATCCTCAGTACAGCAGGCCCGAAGAATGGCGCGGGAAAAAGGTCCCTCCTATTCTGCTGTCAGGCCACCATATGAATGTGGAAAAGTGGAGAAGAGAACAGTCTCTGCTCCGAACAAAGGAGCGCAGGCCGGATCTTTTGGCACAGGCCAGTCTCACAAAGGAAGATAAAAAATTTCTTGCAAATCTTGAGGAGTTATGATAGAATAAAATGCGTTGTGAGAAAAGAAGAGATGGTCCTCTGTTACGATAGACGTATTAAGAACATCCAATGATGAAGGAGGAACACAATGAACGAGATAATCAGAAGTATCGAAGCAGCCCAGTTAAAGGCTGAGGTACCGAGCTTCAGCGTAGGTGATACGGTTAAGGTCTATGCTAAGATCAAAGAGGGCAACCGTGAGAGAATCCAGGTGTTTGAAGGAACAGTTCTGAAAAGACAGGGCGGGAGCAGCAGAGAGACTTTTACGGTAAGGAAGAATTCCAACGGGATCGGCGTTGAGAAGACGTGGCCGTTACATTCCCCTAACGTTGAGAAAATCGAAGTAGTTCGTTACGGTAAAGTAAGGCGTGCAAAGCTGAATTACTTGAGAAAACGCGTTGGTAAGGCTGCAAAGGTAAAAGAATTAGTAAAATAATGATTGAGAGGGACATATACGAAAGTATGATGTCCCTTTTTTAACATAAGGCAGGGATGCATTGATGAAGAAAAGAAGAGGACTTAGTTTTCAGGATAGAAAAAAGAATCTGCGGCCGTCTGTCATTCAAAAAATCATTTTCGGGATTGGCGAATGCATACTTGCTTTTGCGATTGGCTGTGTTTTAGTATATTATTTCATGACATCCTTAACCTGCGTGGGGCAGGCGATGGAGCCGTCTGTGAACAGCGGGGATCAGGTTCTGGTGAACCGGTTTCTTTATTCCCTGACTGCTCCGAAGCGGGGAGACGTGATTGTATTCAAGCCTAACGGAAATGTCAATTCTCATTATTATATGAGACGGGTGATTGGAACGCCCGGGGATACGGTGCAGGTGCAGGAGGGATTTGTCTATGTGAACGGAGAGCTTCTGGAGACCGGAATCGGTAATGAGAAGATGGAATTTGCAGGGCTGGCAGAGGAAGAGATTACCCTTGGAAAGGATGAATACTTTGTGCTGGGGGACAGCCGGGATGCCAGTGAGGACAGCCGCAATGCAGATATCGGCAATATCAGACGGCGGGATATTTATGGAAAGGCCTGGTTTGTATATTATCCGTGGGAGAACTTCGGGCCGATTCCAAAAGGAAGATAAGGAGAGAGTTGATGAATATTCAGTGGTATCCGGGGCATATGACAAAGGCCAGACGGATGATGCAGGAAAATATAAAGCTGATTGACTTAATTATTGAGCTGGTGGACGCCCGCGCGCCTTTCTCCAGTCGGAATCCGGATATTGATGAGCTTGGAAAAGGAAAGGCAAGGCTGATTTTGCTTAATAAAGCGGATCTGGCCAGCGAGCGTCTAAACGATGCCTGGTCTGCCTGGTTTCAGAGGCAGGGGTTTTTTGTTGTGAAGCTGGACTCGAGAAGCAAGGCAGGTATGAAGGCAGTGCAGAATGTGATTCAGGAGGCATGCCGGGAAAAGACAGAGCGGGACAAAAAACGCGGAATTAAGAACCGGCCGGTGCGCGCGATGGTGGTAGGTATCCCGAATGTGGGAAAATCCACATTCATTAACAGCTTTGCGGGAAAAGCCTGTGCGAAAACAGGCAATAAGCCGGGGGTTACAAAAGGCGCCCAGTGGATTCGGCTGAATAAACAGGTAGAGGTTCTTGATGCGCCGGGA
>VSNE01000293.1 GCA_009774155.1 Lachnospiraceae bacterium | reverse complement strand
CCCCCGTATCATCCAGAACCGCGGTATCTCTTCCAACCACCATGGAAACCGCATAGCGGGCCTTCTCCAAATCCTTTTCCCGCAGGGCGTCATAGACCTTCATCGTCTCATCTTTTAAAGATTTTGTCGCCAGAAGCTGACAGCACATAACTGTCTCCGCCAGAAAACGCACACAGGGATGAATCCATCCTGCCAGCAAAAGCGCTCCCCATGCGGCAGCCGTGGTAATTCCCGCCGTCAGCGCCAGCAAAAGCGCTCCCGCTGCCAGCTCTCCTCTCTCCGTCTTTGGAAACGCGCCTCTAAGAAGCTTCTCCAGAGCGCTGATAAGATGTCCCACCAGACGCACTGGATGATAGATCCAGCGGGGATCTCCGATCAGCAAATCCAGCAAAAATCCCAGGGCTACGGCAAGTATTGACAATTCCATAATTCTGTCCCTTCCACGGGCGTCAGAAGGTATCCGCGCCCGTTTTTTACCTGATAGTCAAAATACGGCCTTTGAGGAAAGCCATATCGTTCCAGGATGGACATAATCGTCCCCCCGTGGGCAACGACGGCAATACGGACGGGCACCTTTTCTCCCGCGCCTGTCTCCATGCCGGCAGCTTCCCTGACAATCTGTGCAAACCCCCGCCGGCAGCGTTTCTTAAAGCCCTCCATGGATTCCCCATTGGGAAAGGGCAGCGTCCCGCCGCTGTCAATCCAGGCCTGGTAATCCGGATGCCCGTTCAGTTCCCGATAGCTTTTATTTTCAAAATCTCCGAAATCACATTCCCTCAGATCGGATACCGGAATCATACGGCCGGACATTTCCGGCCAGATCAGACGCGCCGTCTCCACGCACCGCTTCATGGGGCTTACATAGATTCTGGACACATCCGGATAAAAACGGCCTTCCAAAAGCTCCCGGCCCTCCCTGCAGAGCGGCTCGTCTGTCCTGCTTCCGATATACCGCCCCATTGTGTTTCCATATGTTTTAGAATGTCTCAGCAGTACAATCTCAGCCATGCTTGATCACCGTTCCCAGACCGCACACCACCCGATGTACCTCGCCTGCTTCCTTTGCAATCCGGCAGCAGATCCGTCCGGTTTTCTCTCTGTAATCCCTGTCAAATTTGTCCGCCGGAACTACGCCGCAGCCGAGTTCATTGGTCACCAGAATAATCCCCGGATTCTCCGCCTTCAGTCTTTCCACAGAAAGCTCCTGTCCCGCTTCCGTCAGCCTTCGGATGTATTCATGAAAATGATACAGCAGCTTTGTACAATACAGCTCCTCCAGCGGACAGAGAGCGCCGTCGGCCGCCTCCTCCTTCGGTATCTTAAACATATTACATGCATAGTCTGTTTTTCCCTGAAAACAGCCTCCTGTCACCAATATCATAAAAATTTACCTCCCAGCATCACGGTACATGCCATGGCCAGCTCACATACCTGAACAAAAAAGCCTGCAATGTCTCCGGTCGTCCCTCCGAACTCCTTGAGCGCTATATGATAGTAATATCCATACGCCGCCGCGGCCGTACAAAGAAGAATCAGCCCCAGCCTCCAGTTAAGCAGCAGCAGCACGCCGCCGCAGCCGATCAGCCATAATGCCAGCACAATCCTCAGTACCCTTTTCTGAGCCGCATCGGCAAACATGCTGAACGATCCATTCTGATTGGCGCACGGAAAGGCCGTCAGCGCCAGTCCGCTTAAGCTTCTGGAGACCGCATACCCGACGCCCATGACCGGAAGCGCCGCATCCTCCATCTCGCTCCAGACTCCAAAGGCCAGGATAAAATAAGCGCAGCCCATAATGACTGCAAACGCTCCCGCATGGGAATCCTTTAAAATCTCCAGCTTTTTTTCTTTTGGCTGATATGAACTCAGGGCATCCACCGTATCCAAAAACCCGTCCAGATGAATGCCTCCTGTCACCAGCACCGGAATCAGTACGAATCCGGCTGAGCGCATAGCGCCTGAGAAATCCGCCAGGGCGCAAAACCCCCCGTATCCGCAGATTAAAAATCCGATCACTGCGCCGATCCCCGGGAAAAAGCACATCATATATCTCATGTTCTCCTTGTCCCAGTCCGCACGCGGGGCCGGAATTTTGGAAAACATGGCAAAGGCTATCAAAAAACTGTTCCAGACTTTTTTCATAAAGCTTTTCCACACTCCTCCAGGCTGCCTTTATGGATAACCGGAATGGAATAGACAACCTCCACAGCCAGATCTGCCAGCTTTGCAGCCTCCCGGTTAATTTTTCCCAGATACTGCTGATATTGTGCTGTTTCTTCGTCATAGTCTATTCCGTCCGAAAAAATCTCATTGCTTACAATCACCAGATGCCTGCACTGCCCGGAAATTCTGCGGATTCCTGCCATGATTTCCTCCACGCACCGATCTCCTGCGCCGCCCTCCTGATACATCTCATTGGCAGTCAGATTGGACATACATTCCAAAAGCACAGTCCCGTAGCCGCTTACATCCGCATCCTTAAGCCCTGTGTAGCGCTCCAGTGTGTCAAACTGCTTTTCTGCCCGCATATTCCTGTGTCTGGCAATCCGCTGATGACATTCCTCATCAAAGGGATACATAGTCGCAATATACAGATAAGGCTTTGTATGCAGCCCCAGTACCAGATTTTCCGCAAACTCGGATTTTCCGCTTCCGCTTCCTCCTGTTATCAATATGAGCATTCTCTGTACTCCTTGCATTTTTTTAAAAAGTGAAAGGGCGCCTGCAGGTTTGAGTAATAGAACAGATGCGGAAACCCTGCGTAAAGTGTCTCCCCTGCACAGACGCAGTCCCATTCCCTCTTTCCAACCGGTTTTCTCGCATGAAAGCTCTCCCCGCAGCATTCGCTGTCCCAGTAGTGAAACTCATGTCCGCGGACGGATGCTCCCTTCTTTCCAAGCAGCTGATCCTCTTTTGCTTCCAGTGTTATATATCCGAACCGCCCCAGTCTTTCCGTCCGGTAAGCCTTTGCGTCCAATACTCCCGCCATAGGATAGTATGCCCCGTCAGAGCCTTCCAGCTCCCGGTGCAGATACAGAAAGCCTCCGCATTCCGCAATACAGGGCATTCCGCCTGTAACCGCGTCCCGTACGGCTTTCCGCATGGAAGCATTCCTGCTCAGCGCTTCTGCATGAAGCTCCGGATAACCGCCGCTTAATATAAGTCCTGACAGATGCTCCGGCAGCTTTCGGTCCTCCAGCGGAGAAAAGGGCGCAAGCTCTGCCCCCATCTCCTCTAAAAGCTCCAGATTGTCCAGATAAGTAAAGCAGAATGCCTGATCCCGGGCCACGCCGATGCGGAGCCTCTCTGCACCGGGTAAAATCGGAACGGACGGTTTATCCGCTGTAAATTCAGAAGCTTCTCCTGCGATTCCAAGCAGCCCGTCCAGATCAAGCGTCTCCTCCAGAAGCTTTGCCAGACGGTTCAGCTTATCCTTTAATGCCTCTATCTCTTCCGGCAGCACCAGCCCTAAATGGCGGCTCTCCAGGGCCAGCTCCGTTACCTTCGGCACATACCCTATGACCTTTACTCCCAGCTCCTGCTCTATCAGAGATTTTAGCTGCCCGTATATCATCGGAGATACCTGATTGAGTATCAC
>VSNE01000292.1 GCA_009774155.1 Lachnospiraceae bacterium | reverse complement strand
GATATATTGTTTCAAACATTGACAAAATTCAATATATGACGATCAGGGAGCTTGCAGGGAAAATCCCAACGTCAACTTCAACCATATTACGTTTTTGCAATAAAAACAATTTTGACGGGTACTCTGAATTTAAAGATGCTCTGAAAAGGGAAATTACCTTGCAGAGCGCCTGTTTGCCTATGGAGGATTTACAGGAGCTTTCCGCCTTTTTTACACGGGCAAATTCCAGCGCCTTTGAAGAAAAACTGCTGTTTGCGGTGGAGGCTGTCAGAAAAGCTGATTTAACGGTTTTTATAGGGATGGGTTCTTCCGGCACATTGGCAAAATATGGGGCAAGATATTTTTCCAATATGGGGCATTTTGCTGTTGGACTGGAAGACGCCCTTTATCCCATTGATTTTTTTCACTGGAAAAACACAGTTGTCATTGCGCTTTCAGAAAGCGGTGAAACGGAAAGGCTGATTGAGGCAGTCAACCAGTTTAAACAAAAAAACTGCTGTATATTAAGCATTACCAATTCTCCGGTATCAACCCTGGCAAAATTATCGGACTGGAATTTTTCATATAACTTAACTGCCAGACGTATAAACGGGGGATATAACGGAACCACGCAGGTTCCGGTTATATTTATCATGGAAGCACTGGCAAAAAGAATATAGGGAAACAGCCTGTTACTTGTTTTGTAACAGGTGTTTTTCTATTATGGAGCAAAGGAGGCGCAGACATGAATGAATTAGAGAAATGTATGGCTGGGGAATATTATAACTGCCATGACAAGATTTTTCTGGATCTCAAGGCCCATGCAAGAAAACTGTTAAAAGAATATCATGCTCTTGCATATGAGCAGAAGGAAGAAAAGGTAAATATTTTGAAACGGTTATTTGGTGGAATCGGTACAAATGTATCTGTCGGTCAGCCGTTTATCTGCGACTATGGACGAAATATTTATATGGGAAATAACGTGTCTGTCAATATGAACTGTACATTTGTAGACTGTAACAGAATCACTATTGGCGATCACGTGCTGATTGCTTCAAATGTGCAGCTTTATACGGCAACGCACCCTGTTGAACTGGCTGAAAGGCTTACCCCGGACTGGAGTCCCGAAACAGGAGAGTATTTTTGCCGTACCTACGCATTGCCGATTGAAATCGGAAGCGGCTGCTGGCTGGGCGGAGGGGTAATTGTTCTTCCGGGCGTGACAATAGGCAGCGGATCGGTTATAGGAGCCGGAAGTGTCGTCACAAAGGATATACCGGAAAATTCACTGGCAGTTGGAAACCCATGCCGTGTGATCCGGAAAATTAACAGAGAAAATATAGAATGTCTGAAATAAAATATGAGAACCTTTGAAATTCTTTACGAAGACAGTGACATCGTGTTATACTTTGTTAAAGCATTAAGACGGAATAGAAGGGAGGAGATAGAAAATGCTGAAAATTGTACTGGGAGATATTACAAAGGTGGATACCGATGCAATCGTCAATGCGGCAAATACAAGCCTTTTGGGCGGCGGAGGGGTGGACGGCGCTATTCACCGGGCGGCAGGCCCAAAGCTTCTGGCAGAATGCAGGATGCTGGGCGGTTGTAAAACCGGACAGGCAAAAATTACAAAGGGCTACGGTCTGCCTGCGAAATATATTATCCATACGCCGGGGCCGGTCTGGAACGGCGGAAGCAACAAGGAGGAGGAGCTGCTTCATAGCTGCTATGAAAATTGTCTGAAGCTTGCGGTGGAGCATGGCTGCAGCACAGTGGCATTTCCGTCTATCAGCACAGGTATTTACCGGTTTCCTCTGGAGAAGGCTTCTGTTATTGCGGTAAATACAATTCTGGCATTCTGCAAAAAGCATCCAAAGCTTCAGGAGGTGCAGATGGTGTGCTTTGACGGGCATACGAAGAGATGCTATGAAAAAGCGCTGGAGGAAGCAATAAAAGCGTCGGAATCTTGTTAGGAAGTCAGTCTCAGAGAAAGACTGATTTGTATGGCATACTCCGTAAAGCCCTGGCATAGATTGTAAAAAACAGTTTATTCAGGGGTTTTTCGTTGAAGGATTATATTTCAGAAAGAGCCATTAAGATTGCAAATTATATTATACAGAACAATGCGACCGTCCGGCAGACTGCCCAGAGCTTTGGAGTCAGTAAATCAACGGTACATAAGGATGTGGCAGAACGGCTTCTTTATATAAATCCGCATCTGGCCGCAGAGGCCAGAAAGGTGCTGGATGTAAATAAATCTGAACGGCATATCCGGGGCGGACTTGCCACACGGGAAAAATATCTGCACCAGCATGAAGAAAAAATCTGCAGGTCTCATTAAGGGACCTGTATTTTGTATACTGCTGTTAATATCCTTCCGCGTTAGTATCTTCAAAACAGTTAGAGATGAGGTGTGTGAGATTGTATACTATATTTCAAAGAGCGGAAATTTCGGAACCGGCTTTGTTCAGTCCTTTTGATACAACCAGAAGGGCAGATGATTTTCCGGAAATCTGTGTTTCCACGTTTTCGGAGAATATCATTCAAAAATTTTCTTCATTAAATACTACAGAAAAGATAGCAGAACTATATACTGCAAATGGGATAACGCCCATTTATAAAATTCGTTACAAAAATACGGCGATTGCTTTCTACCAGTCCCGGGTAGGAGCGCCTGCCTGTGCTGCGGGATTTGAAGAGGTTATCGCTATGGGAGCTAAAAAATTTGTTTTGTTTGGTTCCTGCGGAGTGCTGGATGATGCTAGGGTAAAAAACAACCTTATTATCCCGACTTCTGCTGTCCGGGATGAGGGTACAAGCTATCATTATATAGCGCCCTCGGCAGAAATCGAAGCAGATGCACGCGCTGTTCAGATATTAGAAAATGTTTTAACAAACTGCGGCTGCTCATATGTAAAAGGGAAAACATGGACCTCTGACGCTATTTACAGAGAAACTATTTCTGCCATTCAGGAGCGCAGACAGGAGGGCTGTCTTACCGTAGAAATGGAATGTGCTTCCATGCTGGCTGTTTCAAAATACAGGCGCATTCCTTTTATCCAATTTTTGTACGGGGCGGATAACCTTAGTTCTGATACATGGGAAATCAGAGATTTAATGTCTTATGGTCTTACTAATGCGGAAAAGTATATGGTTCTTGCCTTTGAATGCGGACTTGCCATGTAAAAGGGCAGAGTGAGACAGAAGGGGCCCGATCTGCAATAAAAACCGTTTTAGGAAATCTGCTCATTCTGCCGCTTCTCTTTTGGTCTTTAAACCTTTCTTGACTTTCCGGTAATTTTCCCCTGTCCAATCGTAATAAAGAACAATACATATCACCTTCCACACTGCTCATCTTTATATGCAGCCATAATCCGTCCTTTTTAATTTCTGCGGGCAGCGAGCCACGCGAATGTGCCTGCACATTTATTTAGAGACCGCCGCAAGAGTGTGAAAACGGGTTCTCAGACCTGGCTGTGTCATGCCGTAAAATCTTTTTTGCAGTATTTTCTGCTGACACGTTCAGGGATTGCGATAACCCTTTTTTCGGTTCCTTATTTGTCTGCCGCACTTATTTGTAAGAAAATGGTCTGGAAATGCCCGGCTCCTGCGCTGCCA
>VSNE01000291.1 GCA_009774155.1 Lachnospiraceae bacterium | reverse complement strand
CTGTGATTCCATTCTCATATAGCTGTCTGATAATTTCATATAAAAATTTTTCTTCAATCGCTATAAAAAAATCGTACCTGTCCGACAGCGCCCCGGCTTCCTCAAACGACAGAATTTTTTTTCCGCATTTCGTCTTTCCCGCCTTGGTTCTGTCATTGTCCGCAAAGCATACGGCCAGCCCGCCCAGAATTTTTTCTGCCCGCCCGCCGTATATTCCCGCGCCAAAAACAATAAACGGCCTTCTGGAAGTAAAACCCAGATCCCCGTTTAATTCCGGAACAGCGCTTCTGAATTGATTTCTGAAGGTCTCGCTGAGTCCTCCCGCCGGCAGCAATTCATAATACATTCTGCAAAGCTCTTCTTTATGCTCTTTCATCATATGAAAAATCTTTTTCTGATGCCGTTCCCGAAGTCCTGAAAGCCCCCTCAGCACCATATCCCGCTTCGTAGCCGACAGGCTTCCATCATGCCTGCGGTATTCATACAGCTTTTTTCCGATGGAATGAATTGTCCCGAACCGCTCCAAAATCCGCAGCCAGTAATCATAGTCTTCCACTCCAAAGGCATCGGGATTATATCCTCCCACGGTCTCCAGAACCTTCCTGCGGTAAAGAAAGCAGGCTCCGAAGCAATTCCATCTGTACATATCAAAATCCGAATAACCGTTGGATTCTCCGAAGCGTTCCCCGGATTCGTTGATAAAATAATAATCGCTCCGAACAATCGCCGCGTCCGTATTTTTATCCAGATATTCTGCCATAGTCTCCAGCGCGTCCGGCAGATACCGGTTGTCGTCAGATGTCCACGTCAAATACCCGCCCTTTGCCCTGGAAAAGCCGATATTCAAAGATTTGGGCAGCTTCTGGTTGACCGGATTATATATTACGGAAATTCTGTCGTCTCTGGAAACATATTCTGATAAAATTTCCGCCGTCCCATCCGCAGAACCGTCATCCACCGCGATTAATTCCCAATCCGTAAAGCTTTGTCCTAAAATACTGTCTATGGATTCCCTTATATATTTCCTTCCGTTATAAACCGGCAATACAATCGATATTTTCGGATTTGGCTTCATTACTTATCTCACCTTTCCTGTCCATACGGCGAAAAGATTGTCATCTGATTTTCCTTCATAGGGAATATCCGGCATCGTATCCGTTTCAGAGCATAATTCCTTCATAAGCTCTTCCAGTTCCTTTAAATCAAACCATACTTCCCAATCCGAGATGACAAGTTTTCCCAGAGCTTCTTTGTTCTTGTCTACCACAATCATCTTCCCTCCGGGCCGCGTCACTCTGGCCATCTCCTTGACTGCGCTCTTAATATCGACTGCATGCTCCAGCGCTTCACAGGTATATACCACGTCGAAGAAATTGTCCGGATAAGGAATTTTTGTAAGGCTTCCCTGCTTTTTTTCTATGCGTTGATCCGTCACATACTTCAGCACGCTTTCCGATAAATCAACTCCATAATAAGAATTCTGGGAAGCATCTGTCAGAAGGTTGTTCAGATACCGGCCTTTACCGCACCCCACGTCGCAGATCTTTAAGACTTTCTCTTCTCCTCCTGCATTGAGAATTTCATTTTTTACCGTCTGATATCTTCCGTCTTCTTTATCAATTGCAGGAAGGAAAGAAGCTGCGCAAAAATTAAACTCTGCAAGGTTTTTATAATATAAAGCATCCAGGAAGTATTTCACTGCCCAGCTTATCTCGCCTGTTGGAAAATAATCGTTTTCTTCTCCTTCCACATATTCCGTAAGGTAGCTTCCATACCATCCGCCGCTTGGATTCTGTAATCTGCAGGCATATGCAAACGCCCTGTTTCCATTCTCAATACATCCTATCCGGTACCAGACCACAGCAAGCTGAAACAAGCCCGTGGAACATACCCAATGTACATCCTTATATGCCGGAACCGCGCCTTCTTCATTTTGAAGCTTTGCAATGTCCGCCATCGCCTCTTCTGCCATTTCCAGTTCACCCAGATCCACCAGCGCTTCCATAACATAAGCATAAAAATGTGACAGCAGGCTAAAATTCATAATTTCTTTTCTGTGGTTGTTTTTATAATAATGAAGAATTTTTTCCGCACACGCCGCATACCTTTTTATACCAAACAGTTTTCCTGCCTCAATCAGCGGAGACAAACAATAAAGGTGTATCAATTCAGAACATTCTTTTCCTCTCCCCCATTCTCTTATATCCGGAGTTGTGAGCCTGCCCGATTCCTCCATATTGCTTAAGATCCACTCACAGCCGCGCTTTATACTGCCGTCAGCCTCCGGATAAATATCTCTGACTGACAGCAGCCCCTTTAATATCTGCGCACTGTCAAAAACATATGGACTTACATCACGCGTGTCATACCAGGAGCCGTCCTCCTTTTGAATACCGCACAGCCATTTTGCATAGGAAACGGCCAAATCACGGTGTCCCCAGCGCATTAATGTAGGAATGTAATATCCCGTTACCTCCGGGTAAGGCTTCTTTAATCCTGTATGATTGATAATACCCTTATGCTTTACCGTATTTCTGTAAATCCAGCCAATCGCTCTCTTATATGTATCCAGATTATTTCCCTGACGCTTCATTCTTTCTTTTATAACCGCCAGCTTTATTTCATCCAGAGATATATAGCTCCTGATATTTTCGGCCTCTAATTGTTCTGTCACCTGCTCTTTGTACCGTTCTGATACAGAAATAACAATTTTCTTATCACGAAGCTCATTCTTCTTCCCATTAACATGGTATACCTTTACCCCGTCTATTTCCATACCTGACTTGGCCTGATCGTTGTCTATAAAAAAATCCACCTTTTCTTTTCCAAGCAGATTTAGAGCGTCTTTTCCGTATTTTCCCGCGCCAAATAATATATATTCTTTCTCTCTCATACTCCCTCTATCCTATGTCTCCATTTGATAAATATTTTTCACATTCAATTTTTATTTTCTTTGCTGTTTTGCTTTCCAGCTTGTTTCTTGATATCAAAACAAGCGGCCTGTGATAATCCTTGCTGTATCCAAGCAGCATATTTGCGGAAAATTGTAAGCTTTCCATAATATATGCCAATTCATCCCTCCAGCTTTTTCCACTGTAGCATTCTGGCTGAACAGCCAGCTCAAATAAAATATAATCTATATTCTCCAGCTTGATTTGCCGTAAAAATACTTCTTTATCAATTATGTGATGATATACTGAACAAATAGACATGAAGCTGTTTTTTTCTATATTCAAGTGTTCGAGAGAGTCCTTTCCGCACAAAAAATCATAAAACTCAATATCATCCTTATCTTCTAAAAAAGCAATCGTTTTGGCCAGAACATTAAATTCATGAAACCCCTCCAGTCCTATACACCTGGCTCTGTTATCTGTATGTTCTGTTACATTACGGCAAAAATTCCCGTTATTGCTTCCTACATCAATAAAAGTAAAGCTGTTATTCCCGAAAAGCATATCAGTAATGATATTCAAAATACCAAGCCTGCAGTCAAAGATGCCGCGCTGCCCTTTTACTCTTAAATATTTTGTATCAATAGACTGATAAATAAATTCGCTCTTTCCATGATCTAAAGTATTGCATATTCCATTTCCGGAATCATAATTGCACTTCTTCAGAAGTCCTGAAATATTTTTTAAAATGTATTCCTTCCATAACTCCTTTAACCTTAACAT
>VSNE01000290.1 GCA_009774155.1 Lachnospiraceae bacterium | reverse complement strand
GACGGCGGCTATTATATTCTGAAATGCCTGAATACTTATATGGAAGAATCCGAGGAAAATAAGGTTAAGGTCGCACAGAAGCAGAAATCGGAACGGTTTCGGAAGGTTTATTCTGATCTGATGCAGGAAACGCTTTCTGAGTTTCAGGATCAGTTATGGGAGAATATTCATTTTACGGATTACGAGGAAGTAAAGACAAGCTCCTTCTTTGAGATTTATCAGAAGCATTTTAAAAGCTAAAAGGGAAACCTTTAAGTGTAAATAAACGGCACTCCTGTTATTGGTACAATCATAGAGCCAAAAACAGGGGTGCTTTTACTAAGAACGGCTGCCCCGCCGATTGGGTGGACGCACAATTTTTGTGAAGAATTTCCATCTTGACAATTAGTACGGTTGTGGACTATAATATAAATGGTACGGAGACGTACTAGTTTGCTTGGGGAGGTCAGATATGATAAGCAATACCGCTTTTATGGAGCAACTGAACAAATATTATGCCGTATGGCAGGAGTATAACTATGTGTACGAAGAATGGGCGAAGGCACATGGGCTGTCAGTCAACAGCCTGTTAGTGCTGTGCGCAATTCACGACGGCGGGGATGATTGCACACAGAAAAAAATCAGCCGGAGGTGGATGATACCGAAGCAGACAATCAATATGGTTTTCAAAGATTTTGAGCGCAGAGGATTTGCAGAGCTGTTCCCTATGCCGGAGGATAAGCGGAACAAGGTTATCCGGTTTACAAAGGCAGGAAAAGAATATGCCGATCCCATTATTTCCGAACTGCGAAAAGCGGAGCTGTCCGCAGTGGAGGGAATAGGTGTAGAGCGTATGAAACAACTGAACGAAAATATGGCTTTATTTGTAGAACTTTTCGGCAGGGCGGGGAACAGGGAAGCAGGATTGAACAAAAATATATTGCACCTGTCATAACAGCCTCGCAGATTGAGGTAATCCCGCTTTTTCCGTGCAATGCAGCAGAAGAAAGGATTTTGAATCTTATTGCTACATCATTTCGTTTGTCCAGCGATGAATTTGGATATGAAATAAAACTACGGGAAACCCTAACGGAAATATGGCTAATGCTATTTGAACTATCCCGCCCTATGCGTCAAAAGAAAGGAGAACATAACAAAAGCAACGATAAAATAAAGCTGATGATGATATACATTCATGAGCATTATGGGGAGAAAATATCTATCCCAGAACTTGCGGCGGCAGCATACCTAAGCAAAAGAGAGTGCTATAAAGTATTTTATGACTGCCTGCACATGACACCTGTAGAGTATATAAAGGCTTACCGTCTGCAAGCCGCCTGTCAGATGTTAGCAAATGGGCAGGAATCTGTTACGGTTATCAGCCATGACTGCGGTTTAGGGAGCAGCAGTTATTTTGGAAAAGTTTTTCGGGAATATGCACATTGTTCACCAACAGAATATCGGAGGAAATGGCAGAATAGTGATAGATAAGGGCAGAAATGAAATATTTTTCCAACGTACTTTGCATTATAATGATACCTGTAAAGTAAATCGGTTATTTACAGGAGGTGAGTGCAGGGTGTTAAAACTGAACATTCTGAACATGAAAAATTTTTTAGATACGGTCAATGCCTGTACCGGCAAAGTAAATATGCTCTGCCCGGACGGTAGAAAACTGAATATCAATGGGGAAGAAAAGATACAGGGCGGTTTGTGGCGGCAGTATTTCCAAAACAAAAACTGCCTGCGACTTGTTTTAGAAATCCCTAATCCAACGGACTATATGAACATTGTTTTATATTATGTCGGGGATTGCTGATTTGTTGTCTGTAAATATTTCATCATAAAGGGGCTGGACGGTTTATCTGCCAGCCCCGCCTTTTTGAAAGGAGTTAAAATGGAGTTAAACATTCAGACCGCAGAACTGGCATTAAAGGAAGCGTCAGAATCCAATCCGGGGGCATGGGCAGACCATTCCCGGTATGTAGCCGAAGCCTGTAAAAACATTGCGTCACACTGTAAAGATTTATCTTCTGAACAGGCGTATCTTTTCGGGCTGTTACACGATATTGGACGTTATGCCGGAGTGAGTTCGGAAAGACATCTGATAGACGGCTATCGTTACTGTATGGAGCGTGGGTGGGAAAAAGCTGCACAGATATGTATATCCCACGCATTTATGATACAGGATATTGATACTTCTATCGGAGAGTTTGATGTCAGTGATGAGGATTACCTGTTTATGAAAAAGTTTGTCGAGGAGGCGGCATATGATGATTATGACCGTTTAGTGCAGCTATGTGACGCATTGGCTATGCCTACGGGGTTCTGCCTTTTGGAAAAGAGATTTGTAGACGTGACAATACGGTACGGCATCCACCCGGCGACAATAGACAGGTGGAAAAAGATTTTAGCGATTAAAGAACTGTTTGAAGAACAGATTGGTTGTTCCATTTATACTTTGCTTCCGGGCGCTGTGGAAAACAGTTTTCGTTAAGGGAGGAATATTATGTATTACGAAGCAAGTGATTTTTTGGAAACTGCGGACAGCGATACCTTAAAGCGGATCGCCAGCACAAGGGAATTGACAAGAGAATATTATTTTTCTGATTATGAAGATACGGAGAAAAGGACTGCCATTCTCCATAAGTTGTTAGGAGGAATAGGGGAAAATGTGGCAATCGACACGCCTTTTCATTGCGACTATGGAAAAAACATTTTTTTGGGAAATGATGTGATAATCAATATGAATTGTACCTTTGTGGATAACAAAACTATCCGAATTGGTGACAGGGTTTTGATTGCGTCAAATGTGCAGATTTATACATCTTCACACCCTGTTTTACCACAGGAAAGGCTTGTGCCGGATTGGAGGGAACGCCAGACAACATTTTTTAGAACCTATGCACGTCCAATAGAGATAGAGAATAATGTCTGGATTGGCGGCGGCTGTATTCTTCTGCCGGGAGTTACCATAGGAGAAAACAGCGTGATAGGGGCTGGAAGTGTTATAAACCGACCTATCCCGCCTAATTGTGTTGCAGTAGGGAATCCATGCAGGGTGATACGTTATTTTGATACAGACTGCAGTATTCCCTTATCGGTATTGCACAGAAAGCAACATTGATATTTAAAAGGTGGCTATGCCCAAAAAAGTGGGCGATAACATGAATTTTCCAATTCCTGGTTTTGTACCTGTTCCAAGTGCGGAAATCATGCAGACTATTTCAATTGTATCATTGATTGTTGGTGTCTGCTTTGTGGGTGCGGGATTGCTTTTTCTGTTTCTTAACAAGAAAAAAGGGAAAGAAAAGAAAGCCACGGCCCTATGGATTTTCATAGGCGTCGGCGCGCTGCTTATTGTAAATCATGGTATACAGCTATTATTTTAGGAGGGACAAAATGATTAAAGAAGTAAATCAGGCTTGTGAAAAGCTGAATAATACATTGGGAATTTCCGTAGCGCTTCCCAATCCGAAAAGGAAAACATTAAAAACGGCTGCGGTATGCAACTTTATTGTAGGCGCTGGTTTGGTGGCGGCAGGAATTGTTTTTACCTCAAAATCTTGTGCAGTATTGGGCGGCATTGGCGTTATCAACAGTGTTGTACTGAGAAAGGAAAGCAGGAATAAGGAGAATGAATCATAATGAAAACAAGCATAAGCGCAGCCATAAGTCATGCGCCGCCCTATACGGAAGAAAAGGAGATTAACATGAAGATGAAATATTGTATAAT
>VSNE01000029.1 GCA_009774155.1 Lachnospiraceae bacterium | reverse complement strand
GTTATAAATTATGATATTTTAAAAAAGTTGATATGACTGCCCGAAGACAGCAGGTTCTTAAAAGCATAAGTTGAAAACGCCTGCCGAGGAAAGCATTCGATTCAAGAATGGCTTACAAACCCTCTGTGTCTGCGGCACGGAGGGTATTCTATTTTCAAAGGTTGTCATCCAAAAATCTATAAGGAGGAAACCATTCATGGCAAAAGTTGAACTGAAAAAACCGATTGTAGAAGAGATTTCTGCAAATCTGGAAGGTGCGGCCGGCGTTGTTCTGGTTGACCACTGCGGTCTGACCGTTGAGCAGGATACACAGCTTCGCAAGCAGATGAGAGCAGAAGGGATCGTATACAAGGTTTATAAGAATACTATGCTGAATTTTGCAATCAAGGGCACCGAGTTCGAGCCGCTGTCAAAGCATCTCGAAGGACCTTCTGCGGTTGCTATTTCCAAGACCGATGCGACTGCTCCGGCAAGAATTATTGCCAATTTTGCAAAAAATGCAGATAAGCTTGAGATTAAGGCCGGCATCGTAGAAGGAAGCTACTATGATGCAAAGGGAATGACTGCTATTGCAAATGTTCCGTCCAGAGAAGTTCTTCTGGGAAGACTTTTGGGAAGTATGCAGAGCCCCATCGCAAACTTTGCGCGTGTTATTAACCAGATCGCAGAGAAGGAAGCGTAAAAGGAATATCGAAGGAAGCATAACATTTAAAAGAGAATTACAATTGGAGGTAAAACAAAATGGCAAAATTAACTACTGCAGAATTTATTGATGCAATTAAAGAGTTATCCGTATTGGAATTAAATGAATTAGTAAAAGCTTGCGAGGAAGAGTTCGGCGTATCCGCAGCAGCAGGCGTTGTTGTAGCGGCAGCAGGTCCTGCAGAGGCTGCTGAAGAGAAAGACTCCTTTGACGTAGAGCTGACAGAGGTTGGCCCGAACAAGGTTAAGGTTATTAAAGTTGTCCGCGAAGCTACCGGTCTTGGCCTGAAGGAGGCTAAGGATGTGGTTGACGGCGCGCCGAAGGTTGTTAAAGAGGGCGCTTCCAAGGCTGAGGCTGAGGAACTTAAGACGAAGCTTGAGGCTGAAGGAGCTAAGGTTACTCTTAAATAATTTGATCTGTACGTCCGAGGGATATCGCAAAAGCGATATCCCTCTTTGCTTTATACCGGGAAAAATATGTTTTCCGGGCGCGGTTCTGTGCAACCTGTCTATGCTGCCTTTGCCGGCAGGACATTTTGATTTTCACGATAAAATATGCGGAAACTCAAGAAGAGAAAAACTGGTTGACATATTGAAAACGGTATGATATCATGGACGATGCACTATTGTGGTGAGGTATGCTTAGTACCTTGCTGTTATATTGTGACCATTTACCGGAAAATGTAGTTATTAAATATATAAGGGGTGAAATGTCAATGGAAAAGAACAGAATCAAACCTATCAAATCAGGAAAAAGCAGCAGGATGAGCTATTCCAGGAAAAAGGAAGTTCTTGAGATGCCGAATCTGATCGAGGTTCAAAGAGATTCCTACCAGTGGTTTCTGGACGAAGGACTCCGTGAAGCATTCGCGGATATTTCTCCGATTACAGACTACAGCGGAAAACTGAGCCTGGAGTTTACTGACTTTACACTGGACATAGAAGGTGCAAAGTATACGATCGAAGAGTGTAAAGAACGTGACGCCACCTATGCCGCTCCCCTGAAGGTGAGAGTTCGTCTTTACAACAAGGAAACGGACGAGATCAATGAGCATGAGATTTTCATGGGCGATCTGCCTCTGATGACAGAGACCGGAACCTTCGTGATCAATGGAGCGGAGCGTGTCATCGTCAGCCAGCTGGTGCGTTCCCCGGGTATCTATTATGGCATTGACCATGATAAGGTAGGTAAGCTTTTGTTCTCCTGTACCGTGATTCCGAACCGCGGTGCATGGCTGGAATATGAAACTGATTCCAATGACGTATTCTATGTTCGCGTTGACAGAACCCGTAAAGTGCCGATTACTGTCCTGATTCGTGCGTTAGGTTATGGCACGAATGCAGAGATTCTGGAGCTGTTCGGTGAAGAACCGAAGATCCTTGCTTCCATGGGAAAGGATACCTCCGAGAGCTATCAGGAGGGTCTGCTGGAGCTGTATAAAAAGATCCGTCCCGGCGAGCCTCTGGCGGTGGAGAGTGCGGAAAGCCTGATTACGGGTATGTTTTTCGACCCAAGAAGATATGATCTGGCAAAAGTCGGCCGTTATAAATTCAACAAAAAACTGGCACTGAAAAACCGTATCCGCGGACAGGTGCTGGCTGAAGATGTGGTGGATGCTTCCACCGGTGAAATTATTGCTAAAGCAGATACAAAGGTAGATATGGATCTGGCAGTCATACTGCAGGATTCCGCTGTTCCGTTTGTATGGATTAAGGGAGAGGAGCGCGATATCAAGGTACTTTCCAACCGTATGGTGGATTTGAGAAAGTATGTGGATTTCGATCCGCTGGAGCTGGGAATCAAAGAAAATGTATACTATCCGGTTCTTGAGAAAATTCTGGAAGAAAATACGGAACCGGATGATATCAGGGATGCAATCTGCCGCGAGGCCTCTGCCCTGGTTCCGAAGCATATCACAAAGGATGACATTATGGCATCCATCAACTATAATATGCATCTGGAGTATGGACTTGGCAACCATGACGATATCGATCATCTGGGCAACCGCCGTATCCGTGCGGTTGGTGAACTGCTCCAGAATCAGTATCGTATCGGTCTCTCCCGTCTGGAGAGGGTAGTGCGCGAACGTATGACAACCCAGGACACCGAGGGCATTTCTCCCCAGTCCCTGATTAATATTAAGCCGGTAACCGCAGCCGTGAAAGAATTCTTTGGCTCCTCCCAGCTGTCCCAGTTTATGGATCAGAACAATCCTCTGGGCGAGCTGACCCATAAGAGACGTCTGTCCGCATTGGGTCCGGGCGGTCTGTCACGTGATCGCGCGGGCTTTGAGGTCCGGGATGTACATTATTCTCATTATGGAAGAATGTGCCCGATTGAGACTCCTGAGGGGCCGAATATCGGTCTGATTAACTCTCTTGCATGTTACGCAAGAATTAACGAGTATGGGTTTGTGGAAGCGCCGTACCGTAAGATTGATAAATCCGATCCTAAAAATCCCCGTGTCATTGAAGAGGTTGTATATATGACTGCGGATGAAGAGGATAATTACCATGTGGCGCAGGCAAACGAGCCTTTGGATGAGAACGGATATTTTATCCGGAACAACGTATCCGGCCGTTACCGTGAGGAGACTCAGGAATACGAAAAGTCAATGTTTGATTTTATGGACGTATCGCCCAAAATGGTATTTTCCGTGGCTACTGCGCTGATTCCGTTCCTGGAGAACGATGATGCGAACCGTGCTCTGATGGGCTCCAACATGCAGCGTCAGGCAGTGCCTCTGATGCTTACGGAGGCTCCGGTTGTGGGAACAGGAATGGAGGAAAAGACAGCGGTGGACTCTGGTGTCTGTGTAGTCGCCAAAAATTCCGGCGTGGTAGAACGCGCGGTTTCCAATGAGATTGTCATTCGTCAGGATAACGGGGTGCGGGATGTATACCATTTGACCAAATTTATGCGCAGCAATCAAAGCAACTGCTACAATCAAAGGCCGATTGTATTTAAGGGGGAGCACGTGGAGGCCGGACAGGTAATTGCGGATGGTCCTTCCACTTCCAATGGGGAAATCGCTCTCGGAAAGAATCCGCTGATCGGATTTATGACCTGGGAGGGTTATAACTACGAGGATGCGGTACTGTTAAGTGAAAGGCTGGTTATGGACGATGTATATACATCGATCCATATTGAGGAATATGAGGCAGAGGCGCGTGATACAAAGCTGGGACCTGAAGAGATTACCAGGGATGTGCCGGGCGTGGGCGACGATGCGCTGAAGGATTTGGATAACAGAGGTATTATCCGTATCGGGGCGGAGGTCCGCGCCGGTGATATTCTGGTCGGTAAAGTAACTCCGAAAGGAGAGACGGAGCTGACCGCAGAGGAACGGCTGCTGCGTGCAATCTTCGGTGAGAAGGCGAGAGAGGTACGCGATACTTCCCTGAAGGTGCCGCACGGGGAATACGGAATTGTCGTAGATGCAAAGGTATTTACAAGAGAGAACGGAGATGAGCTGTCCCCTGGAGTGAATCAGGCAGTCCGCATCTATATTGCACAGAAGAGAAAAATCTCCGTGGGTGATAAGATGGCAGGCCGTCACGGCAACAAGGGTGTGGTTTCCCGCGTGCTTCCGGTAGAGGATATGCCGTTTCTTCCGAACGGACGCCCGCTGGATATCGTTCTGAATCCGCTGGGCGTGCCTTCCCGTATGAATATCGGACAGGTTCTGGAGATTCACTTGAGCCTGGCTGCAAAGGCTCTCGGCTTTAATGTGGCGACCCCTGTATTTGACGGCGCAAATGAAAACGATATTATGGACACTTTGGATTTGGCAAATGATTATGTCAATCTGGAGTGGGCGGAATTTAAAGCAAAGCATGAGCAGGAGCTGCTTCCGGAGGTTATGGATTATCTGTACGAGAACAGAGAACACAGAAAACTCTGGAAGGGCGTGCCGATTTCCCGCGACGGTAAAGTGCGTCTGCGCGACGGCCGTACAGGCGAATATTTTGACAGTCCGGTTACGATTGGACACATGCACTATCTGAAGCTGCACCATCTGGTAGACGATAAGATCCATGCGCGCTCCACCGGACCGTATTCATTAGTTACTCAGCAGCCGCTGGGCGGCAAGGCGCAGTTCGGCGGACAGCGCTTTGGCGAGATGGAGGTATGGGCGCTGGAGGCTTACGGGGCTTCCTATACTCTGCAGGAGATTCTGACGGTCAAATCCGACGATGTGATTGGACGTGTGAAGACTTATGAGGCGATTATCAAGGGCGATAATATTCCGGAGGCAGGTATTCCGGAGTCCTTCAAGGTGCTGCTGAAGGAGCTGCAGGCCCTTGGACTGGATGTCCGTGTACTGCGCGATGATAATACGGAAGTGGAATTGATGGAAAGCAGTGATTACGGTGATGTGGATATCCGCAGTATTCTGGAGAGTGACAGCAGACATTATAACAGTGAAGAGGAGTCATTTGGAGAGCATGGCTTCAGCAAGCAGGAATTTGAAGGTGAAGAGCTTGTGGATGTAGAAGAATATACTGCTGATGATGCGGAAGAGGAACCTATTGAACTGGATGAAGAGATTGATTATGAATAGGAGGTGCCGTTCATGCCGGAAACAACGAGTAATGAAAATTATCAGCCGATGAGCTTTGATGCGATCAAAATCGGTCTTGCTTCCCCCGAAACGATTCGCGGGTGGTCCAGAGGCGAGGTGAAGAAACCGGAAACCATCAACTACAGAACACTGAAGCCTGAAAAGGATGGTTTGTACTGTGAGAGGATTTTCGGACCGAGCAAGGACTGGGAGTGTCATTGCGGTAAATATAAGAAAATCAGATACAAGGGCGTTGTCTGTGACCGCTGCGGCGTTGAGGTTACCAAATCCAATGTCCGCCGCGAGCGCATGGGGCATATCGAACTGGCGGCTCCGGTATCTCATATCTGGTATTTTAAAGGTATTCCGAGCCGTATGGGGTTAATTCTGGATCTGTCTCCGAGAACATTGGAGAAGGTGCTGTATTTTGCATCCTATATTGTTTTGGACCCAGGTAAGACAGAGCTTCTGTACAAACAGGTTTTGTCAGAAAAGGAATATCAGGATATGAGGGAAAAATATCCAGATTCCGGCGCTTTCCGCGTGGGAATGGGAGCCGAGTCTGTCAAAGAGCTTCTGCACGCGATTGATTTAGAGAAGGATTCCGCTGAATTGAAGGCGGAGCTTAAAAATGCTTCCGGACAGAAGAGGGCCCGTATCATTAAGCGTTTGGAGGTTGTGGAGGCATTCCGTGAGTCAGGCAATAAACCGGAGTGGATGATTATGGATGTGATCCCGGTGATTCCGCCGGATCTGCGTCCGATGGTTCAGTTGGACGGCGGACGTTTTGCCACTTCCGATCTGAATGATTTATATAGGAGAATCATCAACCGCAATAACCGTCTGCAGAGACTTTTGGATTTGGGCGCTCCGGATATTATTGTCCGTAATGAGAAGCGTATGCTTCAGGAGGCGGTTGACGCATTAATTGATAACGGAAGAAGAGGCCGTCCGGTTACCGGGCCGGGAAACCGGGCGCTGAAATCTCTGTCTGATATGCTGAAGGGTAAATCCGGCCGTTTCCGCCAGAACCTGCTGGGAAAACGGGTGGACTATTCCGGTCGTTCCGTTATTGTCGTTGGGCCGGAACTGAAGATTTATCAGTGCGGTCTTCCGAAGGAGATGGCGATTGAGCTGTTTAAGCCTTTTGTTATGAAGGAATTAGTCGCCAACGGCTCTGCTCATAATATTAAGAGCGCCAAGAAGATGGTGGAGCGCCTTCAGACTGAGGTATGGGATGTGCTGGAGGATGTTATTAAAGAGCATCCGGTTATGTTAAACCGTGCGCCTACGCTGCACAGACTGGGAATTCAGGCATTTGAGCCAATTCTGGTAGAAGGTAAGGCGATCAAGCTTCACCCGCTTGTATGTACGGCTTTTAATGCGGACTTTGACGGCGACCAGATGGCGGTGCATCTTCCTTTGTCTGTGGAAGCACAGGCGGAATGCCGTTTCCTCCTGCTTTCCCCGAATAACCTGCTGAAGCCGTCAGACGGAGGTCCTGTGGCGGTTCCTTCGCAGGATATGGTTCTTGGCATCTATTACCTGACACAGGAAAGACCGGATGCGCTTGGAGAAGGGAAAGCCTTTAAAAGTGTGAATGAAGCGATTCTGGCATATGAAAACGGCGCGCTGACGCTTCAGAGCCGTATCAAGGTCCGGGTGACAAAGAAGCTGCCGGATAAAACTGTGCTGAGCAGCATAGAGGAGTCTACCCTTGGACGGTTTATTTTTAATGAAATTCTGCCGCAGGATCTTGGGTTTGTAGACCGCAGCATTCCGGGTAATGAGCTGAAGCCGGAGGTTGACTTCCATGTAGGCAAAAAAGGTCTGAAGCAGATTCTGGAGAAGGTCATCAATACTCATGGCGCTACTAAGACTGCGGAGGTTCTGGATGACATTAAGGCTATGGGCTACAAATATTCTACCAGAGCAGCCATGACCGTATCCATTTCCGATATGACCGTGCCGCCGGAGAAACCGGAGCTGATCAAGAAAGCACAGGATACGGTGGATAAGATTACCCGCAATTATAAGCGCGGTAAGATTACGGAGGAAGAGCGTTACAAAGAGGTGGTGGAAACCTGGAAGGAGACAGACGCTGTTTTGACAAAGGCTCTGCTGGGCGGTCTGGATAAGTACAACAATATCTATATGATGGCAGATTCCGGCGCCCGCGGTTCCGATAAACAGATTAAACAGCTTGCAGGTATGCGCGGGCTGATGGCGGATACCACCGGCCATACGATTGAGCTGCCGATTAAATCTAATTTCCGTGAGGGACTGGACGTACTGGAGTACTTTATGTCTGCCCATGGCGCCCGTAAAGGTTTGTCTGATACGGCCCTTCGTACAGCGGATTCCGGTTATCTGACCAGACGTCTGGTAGATGTATCTCAGGAGCTGATTATCCGGGAAACCGACTGCAGCGAGGGCAGGGAGATTCCCGGAATGGAGGTCAGCGCATTTACGGACGGCAAAGAGATGATAGAGTCGCTTCAGGAGCGTATCACAGGCCGTTTTGTCTGTGAGGATATCTGCGATAAGGACGGCAATATTATTGTAAAAGCAAACCATATGATTACACCGAGGCGCGCGGCGGCGGTTGTAAAAAACGGTGTGGATAAGGACGGCAATCCATTTGATAAGATAAAGATCCGTACCGCGCTTACATGCCGTTCCCATATCGGCGTCTGTGCAAAGTGCTATGGTGCCAATATGGCTACCGGCGAGGCAGTACAGGTAGGAGAGACGGTTGGAATCATTGCCGCGCAGTCTATCGGTGAGCCGGGAACCCAGCTTACCATGAGAACCTTCCATACCGGCGGTGTGGCAGGCGGGGACATTACACAGGGTCTTCCCCGTGTGGAGGAGCTTTTTGAGGCCAGAAAGCCGAAGGGTCTTGCAATCGTAACGGAGATTGCAGGTCTTGCTACTATTAATGACATGAAGAAGAAACGTGAGATTGTTGTTAGTAATTCCGAGACAGGCGAATCCAAGACTTATCTGATTCCGTTTGATTCCCGCATCAAGATTATGGAGGGAACCTATGTGGAGGCGGGCGATGCACTGACCGAGGGAAGCATTAATCCGCATGACATTCTGAAAATCAAGGGTGTACGCGCAGTTCAGGATTATCTGCTGCAGGAGGTGCAGCGCGTTTACCGTCTGCAGGGTGTGGAGATCAATGATAAGCACATTGAGATGATTGTACGCCAGATGCTGAAAAAAATCCGTATTGAGGATAACGGAGACAGTGAGTTCCTGCCGGGTACTCTGGTTGATATTCTGGAGTTTGAGGACATGAATGAGAAGCTGATAGCGGAGGACAAAGCTCCGGCAGAAGGAAAGCAGGTACTGCTTGGTATTACGAAGGCATCCCTGGCAACCAATTCATTCTTATCCGCTGCATCCTTCCAGGAGACTACGAAGGTTCTCACAGAGGCTGCCATTAAAGGAAAGATTGATCCTCTGATTGGTCTGAAGGAGAATGTTATCATCGGTAAGCTGATTCCGGCCGGCACCGGTATGAAGCGTTACCGTGATGTGAAGCTGAGTACGGATCTGGAGGAAGAGGATTCTTTAAGCATCAGCGAAGAGGAATATGAGGAACCGGAAGAAGAAAAGCTCCTGGACTTCTCAGAGGAAGACGATGAGGAAGACGAGGAGATAGATGCAGAAGAAGAGCTTGTTTTGAGCCAGGAAGAATAGAGGACATGAATATAAAGGGCGCCGCTTTATGCGGCGCTCTTTGTATAAACGAGCGTTATGCGTCATCATGATCTGCGCCTTTTTGCCAAAGGACGGAAAATCGTTACCCGGCCGATGAAGCAGATAAACTGTACCAGCAGTACGCCTGCCAGAACGCCGATGCTGTCAATTCCCACATCTTTTTTTGAAGGCCCTCGGCCGGCGACAAACGACTGATGATATTCGTCCAGAGCGGCAAATCCTACGCACAGTCCTCCTGCCAGAATGGGCAGCCAAAGTCCCCGTATCCCATAAACATAGAGAGGGAAGGAAACCGAGATTGCCAGAAGAAAGTATTCTGTCATATGTGCCAGCTTGCGGACCGGATAATGAATTCTTTCTATATAATATGCAATATCTCCGTCAGACCAGTGAAGCTCGAAGGCTTCGTTGGCGGATTCCACAATCACTTCGCTGACTTTGTAGCTTAAATTTCCGGAAGCGGTTCCGTCCTGGGATGAGAAGGAGAAGATCAGATACATCATCAGGATTGCCGGTATAAAAGAAAAGGGCTTTAGTAATGCCCTTAAAAATGTTTTCAGCATATTTGTCTCCTTTTTAAAATTTGCCCTATCATAGCACTAAAGACAGCAGATGTCCAGAGGCTTAAGAAAATCTTAATGTTCCTGCAGGGCGGGATAGGGTATCATTATTCCCCCAATATATGATGGGGGAGAATAAAAGATGTTTTATGGAAAAAACAGGATACAGGGAAAAAGAAGAATTTCCGCACAGCAGAATTATAAACAAGCCATAAACAAATCATTGAAAACTTTGGCATAAACCGCTTGACAAGGAGAAGCGGATTTACTATAATAATCAAGCATGCGTGTGGATACGCATGTGTTTCAGTGAGTCTGAAAGACAGCAGTCATGGTAGGAACCCTTACCGTCGCAGGATAAACCTGCCACAAAAATGCAGGAGGTGAAAGAAATGCCAACATTCAACCAGTTAGTAAGAAAAGGAAGAGAGACATCTGTAAAGAAGTCTACTGCACCGGCTCTTCAGAAGGGCTTCAATTCCCTGAAGAAAAGACCAATTGATGCATCTGCACCACAGAAACGTGGCGTCTGCACCGCAGTTAAGACAGCAACTCCTAAGAAGCCTAACTCTGCTCTTAGAAAAATTGCCAGAGTTCGTCTTTCTAATGGTATCGAAGTTACCAGCTACATCCCGGGAGAAGGACACAACCTTCAGGAGCACAGCGTTGTTCTGATCCGCGGTGGCAGAGTAAAAGACTTGCCTGGTACCAGATATCATATTGTTCGCGGTACACTGGATACTGCAGGCGTAGCAAAAAGACGTCAGGCACGTTCCAAATACGGAGCAAAGAGACCAAAAGACGCTAAGAAGTAAATAATAGGAATGCGGGAGAAAAAAACAAACAGAGGCGTAATGTATAGTTGTTTTCACCCGGGCTTTTACGAAAAAACCACGAGCGCATAAGTACGGCGGATGCAGAGCAGACGGGTTTTTAAATGTATAAGCAGAAAAGTATCACAGAAAGAGCTATGATTGTTGGGTTCGCAGACGCGTAACCTTGTGCCAGGAGTTCGTCAAAAACCTATGACTGCGGGTTTTGTATAGAAGAATTACCGGGCGCGAACACACGTAGAACAACACATGTGAGTACCTGTGATTTAATTATTTGTATTAAGGAGGGAAGTACCGTGCCACGTAAAGGACATACTCAGAAAAGGGATGTATTGGCAGATCCAATGTATAATAATAAAGTGGTTACCAAGCTGATCAATAACATTATGTTAGACGGCAAGAAAGGCGTAGCCCAGAAAATTGTATACGGAGCATTTGCCAGAGTAGAAGCAAAGACCGAGAAGCCGGCCTTAGAGGTATTTGAGGAGGCTATGAACAATATTATGCCGGTCCTGGAAGTGAAGGCGAGACGTATCGGCGGCGCTACTTACCAGGTGCCGATCGAGGTTAGAGCTGATCGCCGTCAGGCATTAGCGCTTCGTTGGCTGACCATGTTCTCGCGTAAGAGAGGCGAGAAGACTATGGAAGAGAGGCTTGCCAACGAAATTATGGATGCAGCAAACAATACTGGTGCAGCCGTTAAGAGAAAAGAAGACATGCACAAAATGGCAGAAGCAAACAAAGCATTTGCTCACTACAGATTTTAATCTGCGGGCGGCTTAGTTTGGCAACTCGTATAAGGAGGAAAATCCATTGGCTGGAAGAGAATATCCGTTGGATAGAACCAGAAATATTGGAATTATGGCTCATATTGACGCGGGCAAGACCACGCTGACCGAGCGTATTCTGTATTATACTGGTGTTAATTATAAGATCGGTGATACTCACGAGGGTACTGCTACTATGGACTGGATGGAGCAGGAACAGGAGAGAGGTATTACCATCACCTCTGCTGCTACGACCTGTCACTGGACTTTGCAGGAGGAGTGTAAAGAAAAACCGGGTGCATTGGAGCATCGTATCAATATTATTGATACCCCGGGCCATGTTGACTTCACCGTAGAGGTAGAGCGTTCCCTGCGTGTACTGGATGGCGCTGTGGGCGTATTCTGTGCAAAGGGCGGTGTCGAGCCTCAGTCCGAGAATGTATGGCGTCAGGCTGACACCTATAATGTACCGCGTATGGCATTCATCAATAAGATGGATATCCTGGGCGCAGATTTTTACAATGCGGTAGATATGATTAAAACCCGTCTGGGTAAGAATGCAATCTGCCTGCAGCTTCCAATCGGCAAGGAGGATGAATTCAAAGGAATCATTGACTTGTTTGAGATGAAAGCATATATTTACAATGATGATAAAGGCGACGATATTTCTGTTACCGATATTCCGGATGATATGAAGGACGATGCCGAATTATACCATACCGAGCTGGTAGAGAAGATCTGCGAGCTGGATGATGACCTGATGATGGAGTATCTGGAAGGAGAGGAGCCTTCTGTTGAAGCATTGAAGGCAGCTCTCAGAAAAGGAACCTGCGAATGTACGGCAGTTCCGGTATGCTGCGGCAGCGCTTACAGAAATAAGGGCGTTCAGAAGCTTCTGGATGCAGTGCTTGAGTTTATGCCTGCTCCTACCGATATCCCTGCTATCAAGGGTACCGATATGGACGGTAATGAGATTGAGAGACATTCTTCTGATGAAGAGCCGTTTTCCGCTCTGGCCTTCAAGATTATGGCAGATCCGTTTGTCGGCAAGCTTGCATTCTTCCGCGTATATTCAGGAACCATGAATTCCGGTTCTTATGTATATAACTCAACCAAAGACAAGAAGGAACGCGTAGGCCGTATTCTTCAGATGCATGCAAATAAGAGACAGGAGCTTGACAAAGTCTACTCCGGTGATATTGCGGCAGCGGTCGGCTTCAAAATTACGACTACCGGCGACACTATCTGCGATGAGCAGCATCCGGTAATTCTGGAGTCTATGGAGTTCCCGGAACCGGTTATTGAGCTTGCTATCGAGCCTAAGACTAAAGCAGGTCAGGGAAAGCTGGGCGAGTCTCTTGCAAAGCTTGCAGAGGAAGACCCGACCTTCCGCGCTCATACAGATCCGGAAACGGGCCAGACGATCATTGCGGGTATGGGCGAGCTTCATTTGGAGATTATCGTAGACCGTTTGCTTCGCGAGTTTAAGGTAGAGGCAAATGTAGGCGCTCCGCAGGTTGCTTATAAGGAGACCTTTACCAAGGCGGTAGATGTAGATTCCAAATATGCAAAGCAGTCCGGAGGACGCGGACAGTATGGTCACTGTAAGGTTCATTTTGAACCAATGGATGCTAACGGCGAGGAACTGTTCAAATTTGATTCTTCCGTAGTCGGCGGCGCGATTCCAAAGGAATATATCCCGGCAGTCGGAGAAGGTATCGAGGAAGCAGCGAAAGCAGGTATTCTCGGCGGATTCCCGGTGCTTGGCATTCATGCTACCGTATTTGACGGTTCCTATCATGAGGTGGACTCTTCTGAGATGGCATTCCATATTGCCGGTTCTCTGGCATTTAAGGAAGCAATGCAGAAGGCAGGAGCGGTTCTTTTAGAGCCGATTATGAAAGTCGAGGTAACCACTCCTGAGGATTATATGGGAGACGTTATCGGTGATATCAATTCCCGTCGGGGACGTATCGAAGGTATGGAAGACATCGGCGGCGGAAAGATGATCCGCGGTTATGTACCTCTGGCAGAGATGTTCGGTTATGCAACCGACCTTCGTTCCAGGACACAGGGGCGCGGCAACTATTCCATGTTCTTTGAAAAATATGAACAGGTTCCGAAGAGTGTGCAGGAAAAGGTTCTTACAGCAAAAACAAAATAAAGTGCAAATAGGCTTGCAAAATAAACCTGTTTGAAATATAATCAAAAATAGCGACATGCGTAAAAATCGTATTAGTTTATCTGTTTTAAGGAGGAAAACAAAATGGCAAAAGCTAAGTTCGACAGAACTAAACCACATTGTAATATTGGTACTATCGGTCACGTTGACCATGGTAAAACAACTTTGACCGCAGCTATTACCAAGGTTCTTGCTGAGAGAGTTGCCGGTAATACCGCTACTGATTTTGAAAATATTGATAAGGCTCCGGAAGAGAGAGAGCGTGGTATCACTATCTCTACCGCACATGTGGAGTATGAAACCGAGAAGAGACATTATGCACACGTTGACTGCCCAGGCCATGCGGACTATGTAAAGAACATGATTACCGGTGCCGCTCAGATGGATGGAGCTATCCTTGTGGTAGCTGCTACTGACGGTGTTATGGCTCAGACTAAGGAGCATATCCTTCTGTCCCGTCAGGTAGGCGTGCCTTACATCGTAGTGTTCATGAACAAATGCGATATGGTTGACGATGAGGAGCTTCTTGAACTGGTTGAGATGGAGATCACCGAGCAGTTGGAAGAGTATGATTTCACGGATTGCCCGATCATCAAAGGTTCCGCACTGAAGGCTCTGGAGAATCCGAGCAGCGAGTGGGGCGACAAGATTATGGAGCTTATGGCTACTGTTGACGAGTATATTCCAGATCCGAAGCGTGCAACGGATCAGCCGTTCCTGATGCCGGTTGAGGACGTATTTACAATTACCGGCCGCGGTACTGTTGCAACTGGTAGAGTAGAGCGTGGTGTTCTTCATCTGAATGAGGAGGTTGAGATCATCGGTGTTAAGGAAGAGGCTCGTAAGACGGTTGTAACCGGTATCGAGATGTTCCGTAAGCTTCTGGATGAGGCTCAGGCTGGTGACAATATCGGTATCCTGCTTCGTGGTGTTCAGAGAACAGATATTGTTCGTGGACAGGTAGTAGCGAAACCGGGCAGCGTTAAATGCCATACCAAATTTACTGCACAGGTTTATGTACTGACCAAAGATGAGGGTGGACGTCATACTCCGTTCTTCAATAACTACAGACCGCAGTTCTATTTCAGAACAACGGATGTTACCGGTGTCTGCAATCTGCCGGAGGGTACTGAGATGTGCATGCCTGGCGATAACGTAGAGATGAGCATTGAGCTGATTCATCCGATCGCTATGGAGCAGGGTCTTACCTTTGCTATCCGTGAGGGCGGACGTACAGTAGGTTCAGGCCGTGTTGCTACTATCATTGAGTAATCTGCACGAAAGCTTTGAGCCAAGCGCATAAAAAGCAATAATAATAGGGACTCCAAGTTTACTTGGATGTCCCTGTTTTATTGCCTTTGCGGGCATTTTGCGAATGCCCGTGACCGAGGAAATGCGAAACATTTTCGAGGTGCGCTTGGTGGTAATATGGGACTTTCCGGGAAATCGGGGAGCCCTTTTTGAAACTTTGCAACGATAAAAAAGTTGTAAGCGGTGCCATAAAGTAGAAATTTTATGAAGTTTGATTATGTATCAGAGGAAATTCTTTGACATATTCATAGTAT
>VSNE01000289.1 GCA_009774155.1 Lachnospiraceae bacterium | reverse complement strand
GAATAAAATCATTGTGGCTGGAAAGCATAAAAGCAAAAAAGGAGTCTGAAATATATGAATGCGAACGAGGAACAAAAACAGCAGTATAATGAATATGTAAAACAGGTAACGCCGACGCACAATCTTCCTTTGGAGATGGGAAAAGCGTTTGTTACCGGAGGCGTTATCTGCCTTCTGGGACAGATCATCCTGAATACCGTAATGGGAATGGGAATAGATAAGGATACTGCAGGGACATGGTGTTCGGTTCTTCTGGTCCTGCTCAGCATCCTTCTGACAGGATTTAACATCTATCCGGCTATTGCCAAGTGGGGCGGCGCCGGAGCGCTGGTTCCGATCACAGGCTTTGCCAACGGCGGGGCGGCTCCTGCCCTTGAATATAAGAAGGAAGGTCAAGTCTTTGGAGTGGGCTGCAAAATCTTTACCATTGCAGGACCCGTAATCCTTTATGGTATTTTTACAAGCTGGTTGCTGGGGCTGGGATACTGGCTGTTTCAGATGATGTAGCTCCGGCATACAAAAAGACTTTGAATAGGGCTGTGCCCGCCTTGCAACTTTCCCTGGATTCTGTTATAGTGGGATGCATACGATAACGCGCGTTATGCGCGCCGGCAGCAGGGGGGATATTATGCTGTTACAGATTCAGGACGGTTCCTTAAGTATCGGGGGACAGTCCATACTTTCACATTTTTCATTTGAAATCAAAGGAAACGAAAAAATTGCGCTTGTAGGCCGGAATGGCTCCGGTAAGACAACCCTGCTCCGTCTTCTGGCAGGAGAGCTTTCTCTGGATCGAAACGATCAGAACCCATCCGCGCGTATTATAACTTCTCGAAAGCTAACGATAGGCCTGCTGCGCCAGCAGGCCTTTTCCGATGTCTCGGTTACGGTGGAAGAAGAGCTTTTAAAAGCCTGCCCATGCCCGGACAAGTGGGATCGGGAACGTTTCGCATGGGAGCAGGAATATGACCGCATCTTTACTGGCTTCGGCTTAAAAAAGGAAGATAAGAAAAAACCCCTTTCCCGGTTCTCCGGCGGGGAACAGACAAAGATTGCGCTGATTCGCCTTCTGCTGGAGCAGCCTGACATTTTACTGCTGGATGAACCGACCAACCATCTGGATATGAGTACGGTAGAATGGCTGGAAGGCTACCTTAAAAGCTACCCCCATGCGGCTGTCATCGTCTCCCATGATCGCTTTTTCCTGGATCAGACAGCCGATACGGTATATGAAATCCAGTCCCGAAGACTGTTCTGCTATGCCGGAAATTACACGGCTTACCGGAAGCAAAAGCATAAAAATCTTCTGCTTGCGGAAAAAGCCTGTAAACATCAGCGGGAGGAAAGGGAACGACTGGAACGGCTGATAGAACGTTTCAAGCGCAAACCAAAAAAGGCCGCCTTCACCCGGGCCAAAAGGAAAATGCTGGAACGTATGCCCGCTATCGAAAAGCCGGTGGAAGATGACGCTCATATTTTTACAGGCGAGATAATGCCGGAGATTGTCAGCTCCAAATGGGTATTGGAGGCAGAGCATCTTCAGATTGGATATGGAGAAACGCTTCTGGAACTGACCTTGCGCATCCGCCGGGGACAGAAAATCGGTATTATTGGGCCAAACGGCGCCGGAAAATCTACATTTTTAAAAACTGCCGCAGGACTTATACCGCCTTTAAAGGGAAAGTGTACGCTTGGATTACATGTGATGACCGGCTACTTTGACCAGCAGACCGCATCTCTGTCATCCGACAAAACGGTAGCAGAGCATTTCCGCAGTCTGTTCCCTACTCTGACAGAAAAGGAAGTACGAAGTATTTTAGGAGCTTTTCTGTTTCCGGGGCGGGAAGCATCCAAAAAAGTTTCTCAATTGTCCGGAGGGGAAAGATCCAGACTGGCGCTGGCAGAGCTGTTCCAGAGCCGTCCGAACCTCCTTCTTCTGGACGAACCGACCAACCATATGGATATCCCGGCAAAGGAAACATTGGAATCCGCATTTCAGGCATATTCCGGCACGCTGCTGTTCGTTTCCCATGACCGGTATTTTATCCGGCAGGTGGCGGAATCTCTGCTGATTTTTGATGAACAGTCTGTCCTGTACTATCCGTTCGGCTATACCCACTATCTGGAGCACTGCCGGAAGTACGCTTCAAAAAGGGATATCCCTGCCCGCATCCGCGCGGAACAGCAGGCCCTTATAAGCGGCCTTCAAAATGTTCCCAAGGCTGAACGCCATCAGCTTAAGGAGCCTTCCACAGAGCTTGCTTACAAAGAATGGCAGATGCGCCTTGCAGCCGAACCTCTGGAACAAATCCAAAAAAAACTGGAGGATTTTCTGGACTCCCATGATCTGCAAAGGGACTGGGAAGAAGCTTCTTACCGGGAAGATCTGCGCTCCAGAGAAGAAGAATTATATGGAGAATACACTGACTGCTGTCTTGCCTGGTATGAAAAATGGATGGAATTTCATTAAAACCCGTAATACGCATAGACAAGCGCCCCTAAAGTTCTGCCAAGGGCCATGGACAGTATGATCCACGGCATCCCCATCTTCAGACGGATTCGTCTGCTGAAAATAGGAACCGCGTCTACAATTTCCGTTAAAGCCATTGCCCAGGCACCTGTGAAGATGCCTGAGAAAAGGCCGTAGGACACCACACCCACCATCCCAACCGGTATTGGAAACCGATAGACACTGAACAGGTTTCCAAGGATACCACCTATTGCCGCGGCGTCCTCATAATAAAAAATATATTTCGCTGTATGGGTCTTCCCCGCAAAACGGGAAATAACTCCCAACGCAATCAGCAGGGCAAACATACCGCCTGATACGGCAAAGCCGCTGCTAAGACCAAGAATTCCCAAAAAGATCTGTCTAATCCACATCGATGCTTGTTCCTTCCCTGTTGCAGCCTTCTATCAGAGTCGTATTCACATCATCCTCATACAAACGCATCTGCACCTCAATGGGCGTGGGGTCCTTTGTAATCCTCTTTCCGCCCAGGTGATTATAAAATATAATAATCCCCACAGCGATTCCCACCGAGTAGGTAATCTCCAGTATGGTAAATCCATCTGACTCCTGTCCCATAACCAACTGATATACCTGGGCAAACACCTCGTTTACCCCCACATCATTGTTAAATGCCATAATGGAAAATGCAGAGCCGAAAAAGACCGTAATACAGAGCAGAATCACCTTTAAAAGATTCCATCTGCCCTTCGCATATTCGGGAGACTCATATTCCACAATAAAATCCGGCTCCCCCAGATTCTGTATCTCCAGATTTGGATAAATCTCATGAATCAGTTCCACTACCTTCATGACTGAAAAAATATAGCGGTTGCTTTTTTCTGCCTGAATTTTCAGAAGCTTCAAGGTTTTCAGGCGGTTCTTTACCGAAGCGTCCGCACACTCCAGCTTTGCCACATCCCCAAGCCTCACATCAACATGATCTACTTCATTGTTCCGATCTATTTTCAAATACAGAATTTCACTCATCTCGCCGCGCCTCCATTTTCTTCCCCTAGCATGCGCATTTCCGGGAAGTTTTATGCATCAGCTGACCAGCTTTTCCCTCATCTGCTTCAGTATCCTCTTTTCCAGACGGCTGACCTGTACCTGGGAAACTCCAAGTACCCTGGCCACCTCTGACTGCGTCTTGTCCTGCAGATAACGCATGATAATCAGACGGCGTTCTGTATCCGGAAGTTCATCCAG